>CAYTDS010000175.1:0-4545 GCA_964436555.1 uncultured Flavobacteriaceae bacterium
CTTTCTTCTGCGGTGGCTGCTACAGTTGGATTAGGAAATATTTCCGGGGTAGCGATAGCTATTTACTCCGGAGGTCCTGGGGTAGTTTTTTGGATATGGATGACGGCTTTAATCGGGATGTGTATAAAATTTTATTCTTGTAGTTTGGCCATAATGTTTCGTGATAAGGACGATGAAGGAAACTTACAAGGTGGCCCTATGTACTATATTACTAAAGGTATGGGAGTAAAGGCCAAACCATTGGCTGTTTTCTTTTGTTTTGCTGGTCTAGTTGGGTTTTTAGGGGTTTTTACAGTAAATCAGTTTACGCAGACTTTTATGAGCGTGGTTAAGCCAGATATAACAATAGCCAATTTGGGTGAGTTTAATTGGAAATTAATTGTTGGGATTCTTCTGTCGATTCTTACTTCTTTAGTCATCTTTGGTGGATTAAAAAAAATTGCTAAAGTGGCTACGGCTATTGTGCCCTTTATGGTATTGCTATATTTTGTTGCTGTTATTATTATAATGGTTGGGGATGCAGGAAATATTTTGCCGTCACTTAAACTTATTATTACCGAAGCTTTTGATTTCAACACGGCTATGAAAGGAGGCTTTTGGGGCCTGGTAATTTTGGGCGTGCGCAGGGCTGTTTTTTCAAATGAGTCGGGATTGGGAAGTGCCCCAATGTATCATGGACAATCCAAAACTAGTGAACCTATTCAAGAAGGTCTTGTAGCTACCCTTGGGCCATTTATTGATACTATTGTTGTCTGCACAATGACCGCCATTGTAATTATTCTTAGTGGAGCTTATTTGGAAGTAGGGAATAACGGCATTGCAATGACTCTTTTCGCTTTTGAGAAATCGTTGTATGGCTATGGATCTATTATACTTATGCTTATAGTTTCTGCATTCGCCTTATCTACTTTATTTACATATTCCTATTATGGCACAAAGTGTCTTACGTTTTTAACAAATATTAAAATTGGCAAATGGTTCAATGTATATTACGTGGCAACCATTACCTTTGCGGCAGTGGCTTCGGTAGATTTGGTGATTAACCTAATTGATTTAGCCTATGCCTTAATGTGCATACCCAATATGATTGCCGTGCTATATCTTTCACCAAAGGTGAATGTTGAAATGAAAATGTATTTTGAGAAGTTAAGAAATGGAACATAAAGCAGGATATGTAAATATTATCGGAAATCCCAATGTGGGAAAGTCTACATTAATGAATGCTTTTGTGGGTGAAAAACTCTCTATTATAACCTCAAAGGCGCAAACTACACGGCATCGCATTTTGGGTATTGTAAATGGAGATGATTTTCAGATGATTTTGTCAGACACTCCGGGAATTATTAAACCCGCATATGAGCTTCAATCTTCCATGATGGATTTTGTAAAATCTGCTTTTGAAGACGCGGATATCCTCATTTATATGGTAGAAATCGGCGAGAAATCATTAAAGGATGAACGCTTTTTCCAGAAAATACAAAATAGCGAAATTCCGGTATTACTGCTTTTAAATAAGATAGATATATCAGAACAGGGTATTTTGGAAGAACAGGTGCAGTATTGGCAGGGACAATTACCGAAAGCGGAGATTCATCCCATATCCGCATTGCAAAACTTTAATGTGAAAGAGGTTTTTCATCGAATTTTAGAACTGTTGCCTATATCACCGCCCTATTATCCTAAAGATCAGTTAACTGATAAACCGGAGCGTTTTTTTGTTAATGAAATTATACGGGAGAAAATTCTTCAATTTTATAAAAAGGAAATACCCTACTCTGTTGAAATAGATACTGAGGAATTTTTTGAGGATGATACTATTATTAGAATGCGATCTGTAATCATGGTAGAACGCGATTCCCAAAAAGGCATCATAATAGGCCATAAGGGGGCAGCATTAAAAAGAGTGGGGGTTGAGGCAAGAAAAGATTTGGAAAAATTCTTTGATAAACAAGTACATATGGAACTCTATGTTAAAGTCAACAAAAATTGGCGTAGTGACGCCAAACAGCTCAAGCGATTTGGGTACAATAATTAGTTTTATTAGAAAATTTGTTCTTTTGTAGTCCCAAAATAGGACATCAGCTTTTTTATTAAAAGTTTGAAAATCACCAATTTATTTTTTTGAAGTATTTATTTTATCGAAAAAGTCTCTTTTTTCTTCGGACGCTGGGTAACTTTGTCTATCTTTGAAATATCGATGAAATGCACAAAAATCCGATGAAATGAAAAATATCGTAATTATTGGTGCTTCTGGCCATGGTAGTGTAATTCTTGATTGTATAGAGAAGGAAGGAAAGTATAAGGTTGTTGGGTATGTAGATTCCTATAAAATAAAAGGGAGAAAGCACAACGGGTTGGAAATTTTAGGTAGCGAATTTGATATTCCTTACCTTATAGAAAAGTATAATTTATATGGTGGTATAATAGCTATAGGAAATAATTGGATTCGTAAAAATTTGGTCGAAAAGATTGCTGTTATTGCTCCGGACTTCTACTATATTTCGGTTGTTCATCCAAGCGCAACTGTAGGGAAAGGTGTTTATATTGGTCAAGGAAGTGTAATTATGCCTGGCGCCATTGTAAACTGTAATTCATGGGTGGGCGATTTTTGTATTATAAATACTAATGCTTCATTGGGTCATGACAGTAGAATGAATAACTACTCCAGTTTGGCTCCACGTGTTTGTACAGGAGGTAATTTTATTTTAGGTAGATTTTCGGCAGTATGTTTAGGAGCAAATATCATTGAGAACATTACCGTTGAGGAACAGACTATAATAGGAGCTGGTTCTCTGGTAATCAATGATGTGGAATCTTATGTTGTTGCTTACGGTGTTCCTTCAAAAGTTATTCGTAAGCGAGCCGCGGGTGATCCTTACCTAACAGGAGATAAGCGTAATTATTTGGTAAAGGTTGCCAAAGAGTCCTAGAGTAAGGCAGGGTAAACTTTATTCCCATTGCATTGTTTTATAAAGCTAATTTTTTACCTTTTTAAAAAACACTAAGTATCCTATTTGGTTTTAACATCCCTTATAATCCTTCGCAACCTCAAAGGGTTATCCTTTTACTTCAGATTTTAGTAGTACTTTTGCGGCTAAATACAAATTTATGAGCGCTATAGTGGCCATTGTTGGTCGGCCAAATGTTGGGAAATCTACTTTATTTAATCGTTTAATACAAAGAAGGGAAGCCATTGTGGACGCCGTTAGTGGAGTTACGCGGGATCGGCATTATGGACGGAGTGATTGGAACGGAAAGGAATTCTCTGTGATAGATACGGGAGGTTATGTTTTGGGGAGTGATGATGTTTTTGAAAAGGAGATAGATAAACAAGTAGAATTAGCAATAGATGAGGCCGATGCCATAATTTTTATGGTAGACGTGGAATCTGGCGTAACCGGCATGGATGAGGATGTAGCGAAACTTTTAAGACGTGTAAAAAAGCCGGTTTTCTTGGCTGTTAATAAAGTAGACAATGCCCAACGTGCGGAAGATGCCGTAGAATTTTATTCGCTGGGTTTAGGAGAATATTACACCTTATCCAGCATTAACGGAGGAGGTACAGGCGATTTATTAGACGCTCTGGTAAAGGTTTTACCGGAAAAAGAAATGGAGTCTGAAAGTTTACCGCGGTTTGCTGTGGTTGGGAGGCCCAATGCGGGAAAATCATCGTTTATTAATGCCCTTATTGGAGAAGACAGGTACATTGTTACGGATATTCCAGGAACCACCCGTGATAGTATCGACACTAAGTTTAATCGTTTTGGTTTTGAATTCAATTTAGTTGATACTGCGGGAATACGTCGTAAAGCGAAAGTTAAGGAAGATCTGGAGTTTTATTCTGTGATGCGTTCCGTCCGGGCCATTGAGCACTGTGATGTATGCTTAATTGTTATGGATGCAACCCGAGGATTTGATGGACAAGTGGAGAACATCTTCTGGTTGGCACAACGAAACAATAAAGGCATTGTTATTTTGGTGAATAAATGGGATTTGGTAGAAGAAAAGGAAACAAACACTATTAAGCACTATACCCAAAGAATTAAGGAAGCCATAGAACCATTTACAGATGTGCCAATTATTTTTATGTCTGTGCTTTCCAAACAGCGTATTTTTAAGGCTATAGAAACAGCCGTTCAGGTCTATGAAAATCGGTCACAAAAAATCATTACAAGAAAGCTAAATGACCTTATGCTCCCCATTATTGAGAATAACCCACCACCGGCCTATAAAGGGAAGTATGTAAAAATTAAATTTTGTACCCAATTACCCACTGAATATCCACAGTTTGCTTTTTTCTGTAACTTGCCGCAATATGTTCGGGATCCCTACAAACGCTTTTTGGAAAATAAATTGAGGGAAGAGTTTAATTTTTCGGGAGTACCCATTACTATTTTTATGCGGAAGAAGTAGGATTGATTTAAATAAAAAGGATGGCTATGAACCTAAAACTTGTGACTAGTAACTAATTATTCTTTTTATTCTTTGTCTCTTTTCCGGATAAAAGTTAAAACCTTAAAAAATTATTTTTGTTTAAAAACAAAT
>CAYTDS010000176.1:0-1834 GCA_964436555.1 uncultured Flavobacteriaceae bacterium
TAGAACATGAGAAAGATATTGCCAAATCAGAACCCGGAACTCATAATGGTGGAGGAAATACCACAGGGCACTCCTTTTTTAAAAGTGCTAAAAATTCTAAACTACAGTTTACCAAGCGTATTATGCACCCCGGATCAGCCATTGGGTATCATTTGCAAAAAGAAGAAGAAATCTATTATATTGTAAGTGGTACAGGTGAAATGACCATGAATGGCTCAACTTTTAAAGTTAATGCCGGCGATGCCATTCTTACCTTGCCAGGCAGTTCCCATGGCTTAAAACAAGTTGGAGAAGAAGATTTGGTTGTAATCATCAATTATGAAAAGTGATACCCTAGTCCAAAACTGGCAAAACAAAATCGGTCAGAACACTTTTTTCCTGCATCAGTTTTTCAATATCTTCTGATTTTCGGGGAGCTGCTGCAGATAAATTCACCGGACCATTAGTTGTAATTAAAATATCATCTTCAATCCTAACCGCGATACCCCACCATTTTTTATCACACGCACTTCCCTCGGGGATATAGATGCCCGGCTCAACAGTTATAACCATATTAGGTTGCAGTGGACCACCAAGACTTGGATCATGTACGTCTAATCCCAGGTGATGTGAGGTACCATGTGGAAAATAAATGCGCCCCTCAGCCTCTGTATTAGTGATCCCTAATTTGATAAGACCTTCATTAATCACCTTTCGGGCTGCCGCATCCGGAGCTCTTAAATCATTACCTACAACAGCCATAACAATTCCGGCTTCTTGGGCTTCATAAACTAAATCATAAATTAATTTTTGCTCCTGAGAAAACTTGCCGGTTGCAGGAATCGTTCTTGTAACATCAGCGGTATACCCTCTATACTCAGCTCCAAGATCCATTAAAACTAAATCATTCTCTACAGACATTTTATTATTGTCTATGTAGTGTAGGACACAACCATTATTTCCAGCGCCAACAATACTTGGATAACCCTCAAATTCACTACCATATTTTCTGTACACAAACTCATGTACGCCCTGAATTTCCCTTTCAGACATATTAGGGTGCATCGCTTTCATGATTTCTATTTGTCCTATGGCAGAAATTCGAATGGCTTTAGTTAGCAGAACCAATTCCTCCTCGGTTTTGGTCTGCCGTAAACCGGCCATAAAAATGCCTAAACTTTTGGTGTCTATTTTAGCTCGTTTGACGGTTAATTCACTGTTACCTTTTATTTCACTATTTAAAGATGAGCTTATTGAACCGGTAGATTCAGTATTATAGCCCACCTGTGTTTTAAATGCCGCTATTAAACTAAATAAATCGGCTTTGTCCTTGGGGTCGTCTCGGTAGTCATTATCAAATTCTTTAAAGAAAACGGCGTCAAATTCAGCAAAATCAATCCCAGACTCTAAAAATTCCTTACCGTTAAAAACCATATCAAAACCCAATTTAGATTGTACCCCTTCTACTCCCAGGCGGTACCCGTTCCATTGTTCGGCTAGTGCATTCCTTTCCTGAACATAAATAATTTCATTGAATGTTTTACCCTCTTTATTTTTCTGATTATCAGAAAAAATCAGTAAAACCGCGTTCGGTTCTTGATATCCTGTTAAGTAGTAGAAGTTAGGGTCTTGGTGATAGATGTAATCTACATCATTAGCACGATTGCGCATAGCATTTGCAAAAAAAACGGCTACCGTATTGGCAGGCATTTTTTTACGCAATGCTTCCCTTCGCTCTTTATGAAAATTTGATGAAAGGTTGTCGCTTGGTAACCCTTGTTGAGCACCTAAAAAAGATATGCAAAAAACAAAACTAAAAAGAGTGTAAACAGCTTTCATGAGATAAAAATTAACA
>CAYTDS010000176.1:1934-4535 GCA_964436555.1 uncultured Flavobacteriaceae bacterium
GCAAAAAACAAAACTAAAAAGAGTGTAAACAGCTTTCATGAGATAAAAATTAACATAGCCGAAAACTATTAATAATATGGGATTTATACTAAAAATAATCATGAATTAACATATTGTAAAAGCATTTTGGTTTCACTAAATATTCCTACAATATTATTAATACCTTCTTCTTAATTCGTTAAAACAGATAAAAACACAACAATAGATTAAGAAGCGTGGTTATTTTTCTGAAAATTAGAAACATATCTCCACACTTAGTGTATCAGGTATTGTGTATTTTTAAGAAGAAAATATAGCCGCGAAACTAGGCGGAGTTGAAACCTTTAAGGGTTACCCAAAATGCGCGGAATTTTTTAATAGAAAATGACTTTTACCATACAAAAGAGTAATTGTAACTATTTTACCTAAGTAAATAACAAAAAATAATCAATGAATAGTTTTAAGAAAAACTCAGGCATCACCTTATATTCCTACTTGACAGTAAGCATTCTAATATTACTGGTTCAAAATGTTTCAGCTCAATATTTTACAGAAAAACCTAGGGTTTTTGTTCTTACTGATATTGAAAATGAGCCGGATGATGCACAATCCCTGGTGCGATTCTTAACCTACGCCAACCAGTGGGACGTTGAAGGTATTGTCGCCACTACCTCCATTTGGCAAAAAGATAAAACAGCAGAATGGCGCATTCATGAAATTGTTGACGCTTACGGCAAAGTAAGAAGTAATTTGGAGAAACATGAATCAGGCTATCCGGAATACGAATACCTGAAAAGTATAATAAAGATTGGTGTTCCAAAATTTGGAATGGAAGGTGTTGGGGAAGGGCAAGATTCCGAAGGATCCGAATGGTTGATTAAAACATTAAAAAAGAAAGATGATAGGCCAATTTATATTCAAGCTTGGGGAGGCGCCAATGTACTGGCACAGGCACTATGGAAAATGGAACGTACATTAACACAAAAAGAATTGGATCAGATAATTCAAAAAATGCGTATTTATACCATTTCAGACCAAGATGATACCGGCCCTTGGATTAGAAAAAACTTTCCTGATCTTTTTTATATAGTAAGTCCGGGCTATGAGGAAAATGGTGGGGGCCAATATCATTACGCCACCTGGACGGGTATTTCTGGGGATAAGATGCATGGTCGATTCATAGGACCCGATTTTACAATAGTTGACAATCCTTGGCTGGATGAGCATATACGAAATAATCATGGTCCCCTCGGCGCGGAACATCCCCACACTGAATATTTAATGGAAGGTGACACACCTTCCTTTCTGGGTTTGGTAAATAATGGACTCAATAATCCGGAAAAACCTAACTTCGGTGGCTGGGGCGGTAGATATGAATTGTATATCCCTCAGTATAAAAAATACATGTACGAGCTGGAAACGCGTCCAATTTGGACCGATGCGGAAGATGAAGTTTACAGTCCGATAACCGACTCTTTTCACACAAGCAACCATGCCACCATTTGGCGTTGGAGGGAGGCTTATCAAAATGATTTTGCGGCTCGTATTGATTGGAGCAATACATCCAACTATAGTGCTGCCAATCACCCCCCCGTTGCAAAATTAGACCACCCGAATGAGTTGTTGGTTCACTCCGGAGACAAAGTTACACTAAGCGGTGTGGGGTCATCCGACCCAGACGGAAATAAATTGACTTACAAATGGATAGTTTACAATGAAGTGGGTACCCTCAATATTAATAGAAACAATGTTAAATTAGAGGATGCCAACGCACAAGTTACGAGTTTTGTAGCCCCCAATACGGACAAATCCAAGACCATACATTTTATACTTCAGGTAACTGATAATGGTACGCCATCTTTGACCCGATACCAAAGGTGTATCGTTAATGTAATTCCAAAGGTAAAATGAGAAAGATGGCTTGGTACATGGCAGGCAATAGAGATAACATCACTATTAGAGCTACAGACATCGAAAAAAATTGAGGAATATGTCAGAATAAACCACTATGGATTTGAAATCCATAGTTTTCTTAAAGAATGAAATTCTTAATCAACATTACTCAAGTATCCAGTTGCCCTTCTCCGAGTTGGGTTTCCCTTTGTGATGCTCTAGATATTCCTGTACCATTTCATCAGTTATCTTACCCGTACTCCACGCACCGTAGCCGACCGCCCAAAAGTGACGGCCCCAATACTTCTTCCCTAGCGCGGGAAACTCCTTCTGGAGAAGCCGGGAAGAACGGCCCTTCAACTTTTTTACCAAATTACTTATGCTCAGGGACGGGGGATATTCGACATGCATATGGATGTGGTTCTTGCCCACAACACCCTTCAGAATATGGACGTTCTCAGAATCGCATAGCTGCACTAAAAGGTCTCGGCAACCATGCTGTAGGTCTCCGCTCAAAACGTTATGGCGATATTTTGTCGCCCAAACTATATGACACCTCAGATTACTTATTGAATGTGAATTTCTACGATATTCAGCCATCCTACAAAACTAAAATATTTATAGAAACTAAAGTAGCTGCAATAAAATTGCAGGGTTTTAACCATTAACTAGAAAATAAAACAAAAGCATGACAATTGGCTAAGGCTTATTAAATGAATTCAAAACAGC
>CAYTDS010000177.1:0-4529 GCA_964436555.1 uncultured Flavobacteriaceae bacterium
CTTACTAAAAATAAGAGTGGCCTTTCTTAGGCTACTCTTTTATCGGACAACAATGTTTTCAATTATTAATGGTAAGGAATATAGCCACAGTAGAGTGTATAAGATTTCGGGAGATCGTTTTTATGCACTATTATCTGGAGATAAAATGTCATTTTATAAGCTTTATAAGGCATTGCCTAAGGCAATCGATGATTTTTTAAAAAATGTTGGCCAAGATAACAAGGGGGACGAATTTATTTTAAAAGATATTTCAAAAAGCGCCAACAGAAAGGGGAGAAGCATTATCGATGAAATAACATTTACTAACTTTTATTATTATTCAGGATTTGAAACAATTAGACAAGGTTAGTGCTACAAACATTCAAGTCTAATTTTTCTTTTTTAAAGGAAGAAACATATTGATTCAAAAAACTTATAATTGAATACCCTATTTCCTTTGCTAGATTTACCGGGACCGCATTGCCAATTTGCTTATACTGTTGGGATATAGAGCCTTGAAATTCCCATTCGTCTGGAAAAGTCTGAATTCTGGCATATTCCCGAACCGTAAAGGGGCGAGTCTCTTCTGGGTGGCAACGTTCAGTTTGTTTTTGTGCAGGGCTACATGTTAAGGTTAGGCTTGGTTCATCCCAAGCAATACGTCGAGCGATCCCGGTTTTACCACCACCAAGGTAAAAGCTTTTTTGCATATACTCCTTTTGAAGGTCTAACGGTAAATCTCTCCAGTATCCACCTGGGGGAATTAAGTCCATAATTTTCTTTTTATTTACTGGATATTGATCACCTGCAGAGGTTGGGACATCTGCATCAAACAAACTTCCTTTTTTTAGGGCGTCCTCTAAATTGTATATTTTACTATAGGGTTTTGGATAGGTAAAGGGGATATCTATATCCTTTCTTATGCCTACTAAAATTAATCTTTCCCTTTTTTGAGGCACATTGTAGTTCACTGCTTTTAGTACTTGTACCGGAACGACTACATTGTACCCGATTTCATCTAAAATAGAAATCATACCATCTAAGGTCTTGCCGTTTTCGTGACTAAGTAGACCTCTTACATTCTCACCAATACAAATTGCCGGTTGTGTATGTTTAACCACTCTTGCAAATTCATAAAATAAAGTGCCTCTGGCGTCATTTAGACCCAGCTTTTTTCCTGCATAACTGAAGGCCTGACAAGGGAACCCACCAGTAACAATATCAACTTGGTTTTTAAACTCGGAAAAGTCATATTCTCGAATATCTCCTTCTAAAACTTTCCAGTTTGGTCTATTTTTTCTTAATGTTTGGCAGGCCCATTTATCGATTTCGTTTAATGCGGCACATTTAATTCCAGCATTTTCCAAGCCAACTGCCAACCCTCCGGCTCCTGCGAAAAGTTCCAAAACGGAATACTCTTTTATTGGCCTTATATAGTTACATTCATCCGGTTTATCAAAGTAATTCTGAAATTCTGGAAACATTTCTAACTGTTTTTTGGAATAGACCCGATATTTGCTTATCGGTTCCCTAAGGGCGGTTAATTTTCCTTCGTTATCCCACCTGCGAAGGGTTTCCGGATTTTTACCTAAAATTTCCGCAGCCTCTGAAATTGTGTATTTATTTTTAATAACCATATTATATAACCTTATACATGGTTATAAATTTAATATAAAAAACAACATGCTTTGAAATTTAAAACGAAAAATCCCAAACAAATTTGTTTGGGATTCTATTGGGTTAGTTGTGGGTTTCTTTTCTTTTATCCCTTAATACCGGCGCTTAAATATTCTCGGTTCATTCTGGCAATATTTTCCAATGAAATCCCTTTCGGACATTCAATTTCACAGGCTCCTGTATTTGTACAGTTTCCGAAACCTTCAAGATCCATCTGGCGAACCATATTTAAAACACGATCGGTGGCTTCAACCTGTCCTTGAGGCAAAAGAGCAAATTGAGACACCTTGGCCGAAGTAAAAAGCATTGCACTTGCATTTTTACAGGCTGCAACGCAGGCCCCGCAACCAATACATGTTGCGGCGTCCATAGCCCTATCTGCCTTATCTTTTTCTATAGGAATGGCATTGGCATCAACTGTATTTCCTGAGGTATTCACTGAGATAAAACCTCCGGCTTGTTGAATTCGGTCAAAGGCACTTCGGTCTACAATTAAATCTTTTATAACCGGAAAAGCAGTAGCCCTAAAAGGTTCTATGACAATAGTATCGCCATCTTTAAAAGTTCGCATATGAAGTTGGCAAGTCGTAATTAGTCGATCCGGACCATGGGGCTCTCCGTTAATCTGTAAAGAACAAGAACCACAAATACCCTCCCTGCAATCATGGTCAAATTCCACAGGTTCTTCGCCTTTAGTAATTAGCTCTTCATTGAGAATATCCAGCATTTCCAAAAAAGACATGTCTCCTTCTACACCATTTACCGGATAATCAGTAAGTTTTCCTTTCGAGTTGGCATCTTTTTGACGCCATATTTTTAAGTTTAATTGCATATGGTATGAATTTAAAAACTATCAATCCAAAAAAAATAAGAATAGCCTATATAGAAATTTAAAGTATTGACAGATTATTTATAACTTCTAGCCTTAACTTCAATATTTTCGTAAATTAAGTCTTCCTTGTGAAGAACCGCATCCTTTGGTTCACCTTTATATTCCCAAGCCGCTACATATTTAAAGTTTACATCGTCTCTAAGGGCTTCTCCGTCTTCGGTTTGGTATTCTTCACGGAAATGGCCACCACAAGATTCGTTTCTGTTTAAAGCATCTTTGGCAAAAAGCTCACCTAGTTCCAAAAAGTCGGCAACTCTACCGGCCTTTTCTAATTCTTGATTCTTGGTTTCTGCGCTGCCTGGCACTCTAACATTTTGCCAGAAGTCTGTCCGTAAAGTGGAAATTTCTTCTATAGCTTCCTTTAATTCTTTCTCATTGCGGGACATTCCACATTTGTTCCACATAATTTTACCCAATTTCTTGTGGTAATAATCCACGGAGTGTGTACCTGCACCACCCATTAATTTGGCTATTCTATCTCTAACCTCTTTTTCGGCAGCATCAAATTCCGGAGAATCCGTAGGTATTTTTCCCGTTCCAATATCTTTGGAAAGATAGTCTCCAATGGTGTAGGGCAACACAAAATAACCATCTGCCAAGCCCTGCATCAAAGCCGAGGCACCCAAACGGTTTGCACCATGATCACTAAAATTGGCTTCCCCTGTGGCATAACAACCCGGTATGGTGGTCTGTAAATTATAATCAACCCAGAGTCCGCCCATAGTGTAATGTACTGCGGGGTAAATCATCATTGGGGTTTTATAAGGGTCTTGGTCAACTATTTTTTCATACATCTGAAAAAGATTCCCATATTTTGCGGCAACAACTTCTTCACCTAGTTTTCTGATAGTATTGTCATCCGGATTTTTTAATCCTGAGGTCAATGCCTTTTCCGTACCGTAGCGCATTATTGCGGCCGCAAAATCCAAATAAACCGCTTCTCCGGTCTTATTCACTCCATAGCCCGCATCACAGCGCTCTTTGGCCGCGCGGGAAGCCACATCTCGGGGCACAAGGTTACCAAAAGCAGGGTATCTGCGTTCTAAAAAGTAATCTCTGTCTTCTTCCTTTAATTGTGTGGGTTTTAATTTCCCTTCTCTAATTGCCGCGGCATCTTCCAAACGCTTGGGCACCCATATTCTCCCGTCATTCCTCAAGGATTCGGACATCAAGGTTAGTTTTGATTGATGATCCCCGGAAACCGGAATACAGGTAGGATGTATTTGCGTGAAACATGGGTTGGCAAAGAAAGCGCCTCTTCGGTGGGCTCTCCATGCAGCCATAACATTACTCCCCATGGCATTGGTAGACAGAAAAAATACGTTTCCATAACCCCCTGAAGCCAGCACCACGGCATGCGCCGAATGTCGCTCTATTTCTCCGGTAACCAAATTCCGGGCAATAATACCTCTTGCTTTACCACCAACAAGAACAAGGTCTAGCATCTCATGGCGATTATAGGCTTTAATTTTACCCCTATTAATTTGCCTGTTCATTGCGGCATAAGCCCCTAAGAGTAGTTGCTGTCCTGTTTGACCTTTGGCGTAAAATGTACGGGATACCAATACACCACCAAAAGAACGGTTATCCAATAATCCTCCATATTCGCGGGCAAAGGGCACCCCTTGGGCCACACATTGATCTATAATATTTCCGGAAACTTCCGCTAATCGATACACGTTGGCCTCTCTTGAACGATAATCACCACCTTTGATAGTGTCATAAAACAAGCGGTAGTTACTATCCCCATCTCCTTGATAGTTCTTAGCTGCATTAATCCCTCCTTGGGCCGCAATGGAATGGGCTCTTCTTGGGGAATCTTGATAACAAAAAGTTTTCACGTTATAGCCCAACTCAGCCAAAGTTGCCGCAGCAGAACCTCCGGCAAGCCCTGTTCCAACGACGATAACATCAATTTTCCGTTTGTTGGCCGGGTTTACCAGATTTATTTCATTTTTATAATTTGTCCATTTATTGGCCA
>CAYTDS010000178.1:0-1794 GCA_964436555.1 uncultured Flavobacteriaceae bacterium
GCAGGCATACCCACACGATAGCGAATTTTATTTAGCCATTCTCTGGCAGCACCTTCATCACCGGTCTCTATGGCTGCTTCAACGAAATTTAAAACTACCTCGGTATATCTTATAAACGGCCATGGAACCACTTGCGTGTTAGATTGGTTATCAGCCAGAGCAGGATTGGGATCAATATACTTTCTAACATAATACCCGGTTCTACTTCCGTTCCAATCCTCTATGGGAGACTGTCTGGTATCTACTCCCGGCACAATACCTCCACTACCGTTGGCATAAGCGCCGGTCTGTATTTGATCTACTTGATCAAAACTTAGCACATCACCGGGGCGGGGTTTCCACCCTGCACCATCGTATAATATGGTGGCATAAAATCTTGGATCCCTATTGGCATAAGGATCTGCTGCGTGGGTTACGTTATTCCAGTCAAATTTAGTACCGTCCATCATTTCATAGTCATCTACTAATTGTTGAATGGGTGTATTTCCTGCCCAGTTGTGGTAGCCATTTGGACCATTGTTTATCCCATTATGAACACCACCAAGGGGCCACTGGGTGTCCGGTACAAAAAGTGCCGTATGGGTACGCTGGAACAAGAGTTCTGAAGCAGCAGAGGCATCACCCACAGCACTTCCACCTCCCATTGAAATAGATATATAATTTGCTATTCCTTCTTCGTGGGATACAGGGGCACTTAAATCTAATTTATATCCTGATGCCAGATTCAAAACCGCCTCAGCGGCATTTTTAGCTGCTACCCAACGGGCATTTCTATCACCGGAGGTATAAGCAACTAGTTCCAGGTTAGAATAAGACCCTAACACAGAAGACTTGGCGGATGCGGTAGGACCATCACGTAAATCACTGGCCGCATAGAGTAAAACGCGAGATTTTAAGGCCAATGCGGAAAGCTGTGAGGCACGTCCCGGAGTGGTTGCCTTTCCGGCTAACATCGCGGCAGCCTGATCCAAGTCGTTTACAATAAAATTAACGTTTTCCTCAAAGGTATTTCTTGCAATTGTTAAATCCTCTCCTAGGTTATAACTCTTGTCAATGATAGGGACACCTCCATAAAAACGCATTAATTGGTGGTAATAGTAAGCTCTTAAGAAATGAGCCTCACCCATCAATCTTTCCTTTAATTCGGTATCATTAAAAGTAGCTTCCGGAAGCTCCTCTAAAGCTATATTTGTTTTTCTTATAGCACTGTACATATTGTTCCAGGCATAGGTTTCACTTATCCATGCCATTGCACCCGGGCTCTCTGTCCCCTCCATAAAGGGGTCAATATTTCTTCCTGAATGCGTAAACATGGCTTCATCCGTCAAGGCTGCTAATGCTTGCTCTTCAAAACCGCCTTTTCCCAAAGAGGCATAAGCGTTAAAGATAAAAGCTTCTGATAAGGCACCATCTGCCCATGTTGCATCACTCGATATTTTATCAAGAGGTGCTGTGTTCAAAAAATCATCGCTGCATGAGACAACTGACATAGCAATCAGTAGGGCGCAGACCATTGGTAATAAACTTTTTCTTTTCATAACTATTTTTTAAAATGTTAAACTCAAACCGGTGTTTATAACTCTGCTAAGCGGATACACAACTCCGGCACTGGCGTTGGCTTCCGGATCAAAAATGTCATTGGCAGCCCATGTAAACAAATTCATCCCGCTTACATATACTTTGAAATTGGATAATCCAAAGGGCTCTACCATTTTGGAGGGGAAATTGTAGGCTACCTGAAGCGTTCTTAATCTAATGTAATCTTTACTGAATAGGTAGTAGGTATTATTTCCA
>CAYTDS010000178.1:1894-4527 GCA_964436555.1 uncultured Flavobacteriaceae bacterium
TGGATTAGAATTTGATCTCGTCTATTTAAGAAGTACTCCAAAGACATATCAAATTTCCCCCCAAATAGGATAGCATCTAAACCAATATTGTAGTTGTTGGCTCTTTCCCAGGTAAAACTTGGATTGGCAAGAATAGCTTCTTCAAGTGTAGTCACAACTTGGTTATTAATAGGGAACTGATTGAACCCAAAATTAGAAAGGAAGGCAAATTCCTGCAATTGACCACCAAAGAACACTTGGTCATTCCCCATCTGGCCGTAAGACCCCCTTATTTTAAGAAAATCAATAAAACTCACATTAAAGAAGTCTTCATTGGATACATTCCATCCGGCAAGAAATCCTGGAAAGAAACCGTACCGACCGTCTTGAGGAAAGATATAAGAGGCATCATATCTCCAAATAAATTCTGCCAAATAACGCTCCTTGTAGTTATATTGGGCTCTACCATAATATCCCAACCTGGCCCTATTGAAGGCACTTCCGTTAGTATCTTGTTGTAAAGACCCTCCCGCAAAAAGTTGATCAATAGCTGTGGAGATAAAATTTCTTCTAAAGGCAGAGAAAAACTCTCCTTTAAAGCGTTCCTGAGTTACACCTGCCAATACATTAAAAGTATGGTCTTCACCTAATTTGAAGTCATAATTTAACAAGGCAGTTAAGTTGGTATTTAGAATGTTGGATGCTGCCTGGAACAAACGTGCATCTGTAAAATTGGAACGTATGGCGCCCTCCAAAACAGGTTCTCCTGTGGCTATGTACGTTGGTCTATCTAAACTATACAACGTCCACGGTGTTTCCCATCTCTTTTGTCTTTCGTTGTTTAAATCAACCCCGGCTAAAAGGGTTAATTTCAAACCATCTACCCATGGGTTTTTAAAATCGATGGAACTTGTAAATTGGGTATAATCGGTAGGTCTTCTATCATAACCCGTTGCATTTGTTGCAATCACAACCGGATTTTGCCCATTTTCAATATCCGGTCCCGGAAGGCCGTTGGGCCAAACAGCAGGATCAGTAGGTCTACCCCTCATTAACATTCTAAAAATTGCCCCGGCTGACTCAGTAGGAAGTTCTCGCTCCTCCCTTCTATACATAACTCCGACCTTAGTGCTGATATAGTCATTTACCTTGATGTCTGTATTCACCCTAAAGTTGTACTGTTGGAAACGGGTATTAGAATTTTTGTAAATGGCCTCCTGGTTCTGATATCCAATAGAAGAAAAATATTTTACATTCTCGCTACCCCCATTGATGGAAAAATTATGGTTACTCTGTCCGGCCCACTTTCTAAACGTATCTGCAAACCAATCCGTGTCAGGATATAGGTATGGATCCGAACCATCAGCGTACTGTCGTACCGCATCCGGACTAAAAATGGCATTTACCGTACCAATCCCAGGGGTGGGTGAGGTGTAGGTGCCAGATGTATTAATGGCGTTTGAAGCAGCTGTCCATTCTCCGGATGGCAAATTATAAATCGGTAATTCATTTCTTATATTGGCGTACTGCACCGCATTGGCCATTCGTGGAATTATTGTAGGTTGATTCATACCAAAATCCGCGTCATAGGTGATTGTCGGTTTTCCGGATTTACCTTGCTTTGTGGTTACTATAATGGCACCGTTTGCCGCTCTAGCCCCATAAATAGCTGCAGAAGCATCCTTAAGAACAGTAACATTATCTATATCGCGCCCATTTAATCTTCCAATACCACCATCTCTATCCGGAATACCATCAATCACGATAAGCGGTGAATTATTTCCTAATGTATTTGTACCACGTATAGAGATTACCGGAGCATCATTTCCGGGCTCACCACTTGTTTGTATTACGACTACACCTGGGAGACGACCTGCTAACGCCTGAGAAAAACTTGTTGCCGGGGCTGTTTCCAAAACGGCTCCCTTAGCAGAAGTCACTGCTCCTGTTACTGTAGCTTTTCTTTGGGTACCATAACCAACCACCACTACCTCGTCCAGATTGGATACATCTTCTTCTAAGGTAATATTTAACGTGGTTTGATTACTTACCGCTAAAACGGTAGTTTTAAAGCCAATGGAGCTAAATCGTAAACTGGTAGTTCCGGAATTTAACGAAATGGAATAATTACCATCAAAATCCGAAATTACGCCTTTGCTCGCGTCATTTACATCAACAATGGAGACACCGGGCAGCGGTAATCCGTCTGATCCTGATGTCACTGTTCCTGAAACTGTAATTTCCTGACTTTGCGCATAAGCATTGGAGAAACCCAAAAAAAGCACGAATAACACAAAAGTTGCAAAATTGCGGATATCGCAAATTTTGCCAATTTTTAATTGGTAGTTCATAAATGTTAGTTATGTAGATTGTTAGTTTAACAAATATAAAAGTTTTTTTAAGGCATAGTTAACTTTTATTGACAAAAAATTAACATTAAAGTAAGAATTTTATTATTTACAACATAAAGAGTTGGGAATGATGTATTTCTAACACTTATTAAAAGTTCAGAAAGATAAACTTAATTAAACTAAGGAATTGAGTAGTCAATAAGCTACTCGTTCCAATCTGATTGTAAGAATTAATTAATAGTGAACCGCAACCCCAAAAACCCCCTAATCCCCTGATTGGGGCCATATACATAAGTGGGATCA
>CAYTDS010000179.1:0-4490 GCA_964436555.1 uncultured Flavobacteriaceae bacterium
GTTTCCATACCTGAATTTTTTTTTAAAATGTAAAAACCAAATGAAGGAGTTGCTATTAATGCTGAGCCTACCATCCCTGTCTTACCTATAAAACTTCTTCTAGAATGGTTCATTATAGCTATTCTTAATGGATGTTAATTATTGGTTGAACTTAAAAATTTCTTTGGTGCTGCTCGACAAATGGCAACAAGAAGCTTTTTAGAACACTTTTATAAAGCTTATAAACATGTATACAGCTTGACCCTAAATTAGTAAAACAGTTTTAAATTAACTAATTAGATTCTAATTTCCAATCCATGTTTAATCTTAATGTTTACTAATTGAAAGTCAAAAACATAGGGGTAATTAAATCCAAACGCTGAAATTTAAACTTAAAACTTTATTGACACTTTTTTAATAAAATATTTAAGTAGTACCCATGCTGTGTTTTGCGTGATTCCAAAAAATAATCATTATCTTAAACCTTGAATTAAATTAAAATTTTGCCTTACAAAACGCCATATAACCTGTCAAAATAGCCAATAAAAGTATTTCTTTTATGAAAAATCCACTTATCATTTTACTAATTCTTTTTGCTGTTAGCTGCAAAAGAACTACCAACCAAACCGCTGATATTGTACCGCCCCAAGCAACCGTATTCCTTTTGGAGGAGAATACCACAAATGAAACGATTTCGGTATATAGGATTGGCGAAGAGCAAGCAGTATTAGTCCAAAATGCAAAAGATAACTTCAGACCATTTATTCACCCCATCATCGCCCCTGATGGCAAAGGAGTGTTGACTGAATATAGTCCCGGTCACCACAAACACCAAACGGGATTGTATTGGGGATTCACACGGCTGAATGAAAGGGACTATTTTCATAATCCTCAAGGCGATTATTGGAAAAAAATTGCTTTTAATATAATCGAAAAAGAAGGGGAAACGGTGAAATGGCAGACTATTTATCATCTTTTGGATGCATCAGGAGAAGCGGTGATGGAAGAAACTCAAAACTGGTCCATGCGGGAAGAAGACGGAAAGTATTTTTTAAACCTGGAGTGGAAAGGCGAAGCCATCACAGATATTGTCATAGGCAAATATGATTATGGAAGTTTATTTCTCCGCATGCCTTGGAAAGAAGGTATTAAAGGTGAAATTATTAACGCAGCACGTCAAAAAAATGAAAATGCCGAAGGCCAGCCAGCCATGTGGATTAATGTAGCCATGCAGGTTGAAGGTAGGGAAGATATGGCAAACATAGCTATTTTTGATCACCCTGATAATAAGGGCTATCCCAACAAATGGCGTGTTGATAGTCAGTTGGGTTTAGGTCCGGCGTATAGTCGAGATGAAGACTGGACTATTCCTAAAGGGAAAATAGAAATACTGAAACACCAATTAGTAATCTATCCCGGTGAATTGAATGATGTTACTTTGACAGAAACATGGGGAAAATTCTCAGGAAAAGAAGGTTTGTATAATACCACCGAACTTTGGGGATTGGCCCAACAGGAAGGTAGAAATGCCAAATTCCTAAGCCCGCAGGAGGCGGTCGATGCAATGTCGGTAAAGGCAGGTTATAAAGTTAACGTTTGGGCCTCAGAACCTATGATGACCCAACCTATGGCATTTTGCTGGGATGATAAGGGCAGATTATGGATTGCTGAAAATAAAGACTATGAATCGCGAGGTCACGGTTTTTCCAACTCTGGGGATAGTCGCATCCTAATTTTAGAAGACACCAATGGTGATGGGGTTGCCGATAGCAGAAAGGTTTTTATGGAAGGGCTAGCTTTTCCGGCAGCTATTGCTGTAGGTTTTGATGGTGTGTTTGTTGGAGCACCGCCCAATTTGCTTTTTATTCCGGATAAAGATGGTGATGATAAGGCCGATGTGGATGATATTGAAATATTACTTACGGGCTGGGGAATTCTGGACCGACATGAAACTTTGAATAGCCTTCATTGGGGACCTGATGGGTGGCTGTATGGTTTACAAGGATTTGCTACACCTTCTAAAATACGAAAGCCTAACGGCGATGCCAAGTTGTATTACCACAAAGACCCATTTCCTGAAGATCTTCTGGAAAAGGAAGGAGTAGATATTAACGGTGGCGTCTGGCGCTACCATCCTGTAAAAGAACGTTTTGAGGTGGTAGCCCACGGATTTAGTAACCCATGGGGTATTGATTATGATGCCAAAGGTCAGCTATTGATGACTGCCTGTGTAATTCCACACTTGTGGCATGTAATTCCCGGAGGTATTTATCACCGGCAGGGTGGACAGCATTTTAACCCTTATGTGTATGAAGACATTAAAACCATAGCCGATCACAGCCATCGTTCGGCTCACGGAGGAGCAAGGGTATATCAGTCCGATGCATTTGCAAAAGAAGAGTACGGGAAACTATTTATGGCCAATATTCATGAACATGCTGTTTTATCGGATATGCTGGTCCCGAAAGGTTCCGGTTACCAGGGAAAGCACGGGGATGAATTTATGATTGCCAATAATGCCCAATGGGTTGGATTCAGCATGGAAATTGGTCCGGACGGTGCCCTTTATGCGTTGGACTGGCACGACGCTGATATTTGCGGAAAAGAAGTTTTAAATGAAGATACCGGCCGTATTTTCAGGATTGCCCCGGAAAAGTCATTAGCCAAGGATTTTGATGGCAGATATGCTGACCTCAACAAGATGACTGACAAACAATTAGTCAACTTGCAAACGAATCCAAGTGACTGGCATGCCAGAAGAGCCAGAGGGATTTTACACAAGCGGAGTATAAGTGGGAAACTGCAATCGAATACCAATAAGGATTTAAAAGTTATCTTCGAAAAGGATAAAAATCCAAACTGGAGACTAAGGGCTATGTGGGCATTGCACCAGACAGGAGGATTTAACGAAAAAGAATTAATCAAAATATTATCGGATCAAGACCCTCACATTCGAGCATGGGCCATTCAATTGCTTTGTGAAGATATGAAACCCAACAGCGAAGCCCTTTTGAAGTTCAAAAAAATGGCCAAAGAGGACGTTTCTCCTGTAGTCCGATTGTATTTGGCAGCCGCTATCCAAAGAATTAAAACCAATGATAAATGGGATATTGCAACGGAACTAATCCAACACGAAGAAGATGCAAATGACCACAACCTGCCCAAACTTATTTGGTATGGTATTGAACCTTTCATTGCTGAAAATCCTACCAAATTTTTGGAACTTTCCAAATTTTCCAAAATACCATTGATAACAGAATATATCGCAAGAAGGGCGGTCGATGAAAATGAATTAGAAAAATTAGTTGCTCTTTTGGAAAAAGGAGGAGCCAATTCGGAACAATTGATGACCGGCATGTTGAGTGGAATGGAAGGACGAACAGACCTTACTATCCCTAAAAATTGGAAATCGGTATCGGATAAACTCCAAAAATCAAGCGAAAATTCGAAAACTCTTGCTTTAGAAATATCAAGTCTTTTTGGGGATACTGAAGCTGCCCAAAGAGCCTTTGATTTATTAAAGAATAAAAACAGTCCTTTAGAGCAACGAAAGAAAGCACTACAAACACTGACGGCTCAACAGCGAGGGGAATTACGTGCAGAACTACCCAAACTTTTGCAGGAACCAAATATGAAGCAAGAAGCCATAAAATCTATTGCCGCTTTTGACGATGATGCTTTGGGCAAACTGCTCATTGCTAACTATTCTAAATTTAACCCTGAGGAGAAACGAGCAGCCATGCAGACACTTTCGTCGAGATCTAGATACGGAGGTATGTTAACTAAAGAAATTAAGGAAAAAAGAATCCCCAAAAATGAAGTTCCGGCTAGTGTTGCCCGGCAACTTCTCCGTGTAGTTGGTAGTGGATTTATAGAGGTCTGGGGACCCATAGAGCAAGTGGCCAGTGATGAGGCCGCTTATAAGAAATACAGGGCGATGATTACTCCCAATTCCCTTTCCCAAGCAAATTTAAAAGAGGGTAAAAAGGTCTTTCAAAACACTTGTGCCAGCTGTCATAAAATGTTTGGAGAAGGAAGTGTGATAGGGCCCGATTTAACAGGTTCTAATCGTACCGATACAGAATATATACTTTTGAATGTTCTGGAACCCAGTGCCGAGATACAGGATGATTATAAAATGGTAGTTATCAATACACGGGATGGAAGGACTTATTCAGGAAATGTTATTAATGAAAACCAGCGACAATTGACTCTACGAGTGGTGGGTCAGGACCCAGTAATTATCAATAAATCAACCATCCAGTCCAAAGAAGTAACCCCAGTATCCTTAATGCCTCCGGGATTATTTGCAAACCTCTCAGAAAAAGAAATTGTAGACCTTATGGCGTATTTGAAGACCAATAAAAGAATAGATTGATGGTTTGAACAGGATTTAAAAGATTTACAGATATAATCTACCTAATTCTCGTTTGGCCTGGGAAACAAAAATTTTCTTTAAACCGACTATCCCCGAGGCAGAGCAATCGGGAAATTATTTAGATTAAATGTTT
>CAYTDS010000180.1:0-1806 GCA_964436555.1 uncultured Flavobacteriaceae bacterium
AAAGGGTCAATTATCGCGTCTGTCCATAAGTTAGCTGCAGCATAATAGGGAGAAATTTGGTAGTCATACCGTGCTTTTATTTTATTATAAAGTTCATCTTCCTTTTCTTTCGTAAAGCTTTCTCCTTTTTTTTCCAAGGATGCTTTTTCAATTTGCATTAAAACTTTGGCTGCCGAATTGCCCCCCATCACAGCAAGCTCTGCACTTGGCCAGGCAACAATTAATCTAGGATCATAGGCCTTTCCGCACATGGCATAGTTTCCCGCTCCATAGCTATTTCCTATAATCACCGTGAATTTTGGGACCACGGAATTACTGACTGCATTTACCATTTTTGCCCCATCTTTAATAATGCCGCCATGTTCACTTTTACTTCCCACCATGAAACCTGTTACATCCTGTAAAAAAACGAGGGGAATTTTCTTCTGATTACAGTTGGCAATAAATCTAGTGGCCTTATCCGCTGAATCGGAATAGATTACCCCGCCAAATTGCATTTCTCCTTTCTGGGTTTTGACAACTTTACGTTGGTTAGCAACAATACCTACAGCCCAGCCATCAATACGCGCATATCCTGTCAAAATTGTTTTTCCGTAACCTTCTTTATATTCTTCAAACTTAGATTCATCTACCAAGCGCAAAATAATCTCCAACATATCGTATTGCTCCGTTCTGGTTTGAGGAAGAATACCATAAATTTCAGTCTCTTTCTCTTTTGGCTTTTTAGCAGGTTTCCTATTGTATCCGGTTTTCGCAAAATCGCCTATCTTATCAACAACATTTCGTATAGTATCCAGAGCATCTTTATCATCTTTGGCCTTGTAGTCTGTAACCCCACTAATTTCACTATGCGTGGTTGCCCCTCCCAGGGTTTCATTATCTATACTTTCCCCAATAGCGGCCTTTACCAAATAGCTTCCTGCCAAAAAAATACTTCCTGTTTTATCTACTATCAAAGCCTCATCACTCATAATGGGTAAATAGGCTCCTCCCGCCACACAGCTGCCCATAACGGCAGCTATTTGAGTTATACCCATACTACTCATTATCGCATTATTTCTAAATATCCTTCCAAAGTGTTCCTTATCGGGAAAAATTTGATCTTGTAAAGGGAGATAAACCCCGGCACTATCCACCAAATAAATTATGGGTAGTCTGTTTTCCATAGCAATTTCCTGTGCTCTGAGATTTTTTTTGGCAGTAATAGGAAACCATGCGCCCGCTTTTACCGTGGCGTCATTGGCAACCACAATACACTGTTTTCCGGAAACATATCCAATTTTTACAACAACCCCACCAGAAGGACATCCACCATGTTCTGTATACATTTCTTCACCTACTAGTGCTCCAATTTCAATAGCCTCCTTCTCATTGTCTAGCAGATAATCAATGCGCTCTCTAGCGGTCATTTTTCCTTGTTTATGCTGTTTCTCTATACCTTTCAACCCACCTCCCAGTTTAACTACCTTCAGTTTTTCATGAAGTGATTCTACCAGTATTCTATTGTGGTTTTCGTTTATATTGAATTTAGGATCCATGCTTTTATAGTTTCAAATCTGTGTTAAAGATAAGCAGTAAAATTGATTACATTTGGGAAAACAAGAATCTATATGAGTGCGGACATAAGATGGGGAATTGCTGGTCTTGGCAGTATTGCCCACACTTTTGCAAAAGACCTTGCTTTAGTAAAGGGGGGTAAACTAATAGCTATAGCTTCCAGAAACTTACAAAGATCGGAGGAATTTGCGGCTATATATGGCGCAACACATGCTTATGGTAGCTATGATGAGCTTTTTGCCAGTAATA
>CAYTDS010000180.1:1906-4482 GCA_964436555.1 uncultured Flavobacteriaceae bacterium
GGTGTTATTGGAAAAATTGGATATTTACATGCAGATTTTGCTTTTTATGCCTTAGAAAGAAAGGAGGAAAGCAGACTTTTAAATCTAGATTTGGCAGGAGGGTCTTTATTAGATATTGGTATCTATCCTATATTTTTGTCTTATCTGCTTTTGGGATTGCCTAACAAAATACAATCCTCATCCAAATTTTACAGAACAGGAGTTGAAATACAAACCACTATTTTATTTGACTATGACGAAGCACTGGCAATGTTGTATAGCGGACTAACAAGCAAATCAGAAATGCGGGCTGAAATTGCCGGCAGTAAAGGGTCTATTTATATACATCCAAGATGGCATGAAACGCAAGGCTTTTCCATTGAAATAAACGGAGAGACTGAAACAATAAGTCTACCAACATTAGGTAAGGGATACACTTATGAAATAGATGAAGTTCAGAAATGCCTATCCGAAAATAAACTACAAAGCGATTTATGGAACCATAAAAATAGCATAGACCTGATAACGCTTTTAGACCAAATACGAACCCAAAATAGCATTAAATTTACATTTGAGTAACAAAGTAAAATGTGGAGTATGACATTTTATTCAAATTTTGCGATATTTGAGGTCACAAATAAACGAACAGAAAATGGGAATGAATAAGAACACAGTACTCGCGTGGGCCACTTTCATAATGATAATTGTAGGGCTTGGCCTTATTTCTTTGGGTGCTTTTAGATATAACGACGTAGCTGGATGGGGATTTGCTGCTGTTGGCATAGGTTTTTTTGCTATTGCTTGGGTTTTCAATGCATTAAAAGGGCGGGTATAATTATTTTTTAAGATTAACTTATTTCATGTTGTTGTATGTCTGATGATAAGAAGGTGATTTTCTCCATGTCGGGGGTCACAAAAACCTATAAAACCGCTAATACTCCGGTTCTAAAGAGTATCTATTTAAGTTTTTTTTACGGCGCAAAAATCGGAATTCTTGGTCTTAATGGTTCAGGTAAATCTACATTGCTAAAAATTATTGCCGGGGTTGACAAAAACTATCAAGGTGATGTTGTTTTTTCCCCAGGATTTAATGTAGGCTATCTAGAACAAGAACCTCAATTAGACCCTAATAAAACGGTTTTAGAAATTGTTAAAGAAGGTGTAGCCGAAACTGTGGCTATTTTGGATGAGTACAATAAAATCAATGATATGTTCGGCTTACCTGAGGTCTATGAAAACCCGGACAAAATGCAGAAACTCATGGACAAGCAAGCCGAACTTCAAGATAAAATTGATGCTTCTAATGCATGGGAATTAGATACTAAACTAGAAATAGCAATGGATGCGCTAAGAACTCCGGATCCAGATCAAAAAATAGGGGTTCTTTCTGGGGGTGAAAAAAGAAGAGTTGCACTCTGTAGATTATTGCTCCAAGAACCTGAAATACTTTTACTAGATGAACCGACTAACCATTTGGATGCGGAATCCGTACATTGGCTAGAACACCATTTGGCAGCATATAAAGGTACTGTTATCGCTGTGACTCACGATAGATATTTTTTGGACAATGTTGCAGGATGGATTTTAGAATTGGATAGGGGAGAAGGCATTCCATGGAAAGGAAACTATTCTAGTTGGCTAGATCAAAAGTCAAAACGTCTGGCACAAGAGAGTAAGACAGCCTCCAAAAGACAGAAGACTTTAGAGCGAGAACTAGAATGGGTCAGACAAGGAGCCAAAGGTCGCCAAACTAAACAAAAAGCACGTTTAAATAATTATGACAAATTATTAAGTCAAGATCAAAAGCAGCTAGATGAAAAACTGGAGATCTATATTCCTAATGGACCGCGATTAGGAACCAATGTTATTGAAGCTAATGGCGTAAGTAAGGCTTTTGGAGATAAATTACTATACGAAAATCTAAATTTTAAATTACCACAAGCGGGAATTGTTGGTATTATTGGTCCCAATGGAGCTGGTAAAACCACCATTTTTAAGATGATTATGGGAGAGGAGACTCCTGATTCCGGAGAGTTTTTGGTCGGAGATACAGCAAAGATTGCCTATGTAGACCAAAGTCATTCTAACATTATCCCGGAAAAGAGTATTTGGGAGAATTTTAGCAATGGTCAGGAATTGATACTAATGGGAGAGAAGCCGGTAAATTCCAGAGCCTACCTGAGCAGGTTTAATTTTTCAGGAAGTGAGCAAAATAAAAAGGTAAATATGCTTTCCGGTGGAGAACGTAACAGGCTTCATCTAGCAATGACACTTAAGGAAGAAGGTAATGTTTTGCTTTTAGATGAGCCTACTAACGATTTGGATATTAATACGTTGAGAGCTTTAGAGGAAGGTCTAGAAAATTTTGCAGGTTGTGCGGTAATCATTTCTCACGACAGATGGTTTTTAGATCGGATTTGCACTCATATTCTGGCATTTGAAGGAGATTCTCAAGTGTATTTCTTTGAAGGATCCTTTTCAGATTACGAAGAAAATAAAAAGAAAAGGTTAGGAGGAGATTTAATGCCTAAAAGAATTAAATATAAAAAATTAATCCGTTAGATAAACCTAATCAATTAGAAACAAAAAAGGCTATC
>CAYTDS010000181.1:0-4479 GCA_964436555.1 uncultured Flavobacteriaceae bacterium
TAAGAAAATCAAGTACCACCTAATTTCGTAACTTTGGGAATCAAAATCGAATTCATAACGATTTTACATCTCAAAATTAATTTTCAATGAATAGTTTAGGCAAAGGTATTAATACAATCTGCACGCATATTGGGGAGTTAGAGGACAAGGAATTTAAAGGAGCAATATCTCCTTTGTATATGAGCACTTCGTATGCTTTTGAGGATGTTGCAGTAAAAAGGTATCCGAGATATTTCAATACTCCAAATCAAGTAGCCCTTTCTCAAAAGATTGCAGCGTTAGAGCATGCAGAGGCGGCCATGGTCTTTGGAAGTGGTATGGCAGCAATAAGTACTGCAATTTTTGCCTTTTTGCGGTCCGGAGACCATATAGTTTTACAGCAAACGTTATACGGTGGAACCTATAATTTAGTGGTTGAAGAATTTGAAAAATACGGAATTACGTATTCTTTTACAGAAGGTTGGAAGCCCTCTGATTTTGAAGCTAAGATTCAAAAAAATACCAAAGTCATTTACTTAGAAACACCTTCAAATCCGTTACTTACCATTACCGATTTAACTGCGGTAGCAGGAATAGCTAAAAAACATGGGTTAATTTCTATAATTGACAATACCTTTGCCAGTCCCGTAAATCAAAATCCAATCGATTTCGGAATAGATGTAGTCTTGCACAGTGCTACAAAGTATATGGGGGGTCATTCGGATATTCTGGCTGGTGCAGCCGCTTCTTCCAAAGAACATATGGACACAATTTTTCATGTTGCTAAAAACTTTGGCGGTAGCTTAAGTGATTTTACCGTATGGCTGTTAGAGCGCAGTATAAAAACAATGGGGATTCGGGTTAAAGCACAGAATGAAAATGCCTTAAAAATGGCCGAGTTCTTACTCGCTCATGATGAAGTAGAGGCCGTATATTATCCAGGTTTAAAATCGCATCCTGATCATGAGTTAGCTAAAAGACAAATGAAAGGCTTTGGAGGAATGCTATCTTTTGAACTAAAAGCAACCATGGATGCCTCAAAATTTTTAAAGGCCTTAAAATTGATAAAGCCTTCAATGAGCTTAGCGGGGGTTGAAAGTACTGTGGTGTCTCCAACCTTAACTTCTCATGCTTTGTTAGGTGCTGAAGAGAGAAAGAAACAAGGAATTAACGATGGTCTTATTCGTTTTTCTGTGGGAATAGAAGAAGTAGAAGATTTAATAGAGGATATAGAACAGGCGTTGGATATTGTAAGAGACCAAAGCGCTGTTGAAGTCTAAAAATTTAAAAATCAGCAGCTTGTAAATAGGATCATCATACACACTGTTCAAATAGCATTGATTACAATTTCCGGAGAACATTAGAAAGTTGAAAAAAACATTATCAAAGAGATGAAATTAGATATTTTAGTATTCGGAGCGCATCCGGACGACTCTGAACTGGGTGCAGGTGCTACCATAGCCAAAGAAGTGGCAGCCGGAAAAAAGGTAGGCATTATTGATTTAACAAGAGGAGAACTTGGCACAAGAGGTTCCGCTGAGTTAAGGGATAAAGAAGCAGCCGCCGCAGCAAAAATCTTAGGTTTGTCAATTCGGGAAAATCTTGAATTTGCAGACGGATTTTTAGTAAACGACAAATGGCACCAATTAAAAATAATTCAACTAATAAGAAAATACCGTCCGGAAATTGTATTGTGCAATGCTATTGAGGACAGGCATATAGACCATGCCAAAGGAAGCTCTTTGGTAAGTGATGCCTGTTTTTTAAGCGGACTTATAAAAATTGACACAAAACTGGATGGGCAGGATAAATGGCAGGAACCATGGCGTCCAAAAAACGTGTATCATTATATTCAATGGAAGGATTTGAGACCTGATTTTGTTGTGGATGTCAGCGGATTTATTGAAAAAAAAACAGAGGCTATTTTAGCATACAGTTCTCAGTTTTATGACCCGAAAAGTAATGAACCGGATACCCCTATTAGTAGTAAAAATTTTATAGACAGTATAAATTACCGGGCAAGAGATTTAGGAAGACTTGTAGGGGTAGAGTATGCTGAAGGATTTACAGCAGAGCGCTATGTAGCTGTAAGTGACTTAGATAAGCTAATTTAAGCTGTTTTTCTGTATTTTTCTTCACCTTTTGGTACTGTAAAATAAAAACAGCTACCAATTTTTGGAACACTTACCACCCAAATAGCTCCGGCATTTTTCTCAATCATTTCTTTACATAAGGCTAATCCTAAACCAGTACCTTTTTCTTTGTTGGTTCCATAGGTACTTGTGTTGGCGTTTCTAGAAAATAGTTGCTCTTGCATGGCTTTGTCAATTCCTACTCCTGTGTCTTGAACAAATACTTCCCAATTACCGCTTTTTTCTTCTGCACCAATGGTAATAGTGCCCTTATTTGGGGTAAATTTCAAAGCGTTACTTAGCAAATTTCTAATTACAATATCCATTTGGTTTCCATCCGACCAGGCTAACATATTTTCCGGTAGTTTATTAATAATTGCAATTGACTTTGAACTTGCAATGTCAGACAACAAATTAATATTTTCTGAAAAAAGATTTTCAAGAGCTATAACAGAAGGGCGGGTAATGGCACCTTTCATTTGTGACTGGCCCCAAGATAATAAATTATTAAGCGTAAATGAGATATGGTTTACATCATCACCTAATTTGGGGATAAACTGTAAAAATTCTTCCTTTGAAATTTCACCGTCTTTAAAAAGCTTTAACAGGCCTTGTAAGGCTCCGATAGGACCCCTTAAATCATGGCCAATGATAGAGAATAGTTTATCTTTTGTTTCATTTATTTCATACAGTTCTGCTTCTCTTTTTTCCAAATCCTCTTTTTTATGACTTAACTCTTTATTTAGCTTTTTTTGAATTTTCTCATTTCTATGAATGATTAGTGTAATCGCAATAAAAACCAATAGAATTGCCAATCCTACGTTAATGTAGTTTTGTTGTTTTGCCAATGCCTTGTCATTTTCTTGAATGAGGCCTGTCCGTTGCTTCTCATAATCGATTTTGGTCTGCAACATGCTAAGACTTTTACTGTTTTCTCTTTTAGAAAGGGTATCAGACACTTTTTGAAAATGCTCGTGATAGTGCAACGCTGATGCGTAATCTTCTTTATTTTTACTTGTTTGGTATAACGCTTTAGAACTTTTTTGAATTCCTTCCAAAAATGATATTCGCGTTGCTATTTCTAATGCTTCCTTGGCGTGTTGCTCAGCAATGCTGTCTTTTTTAAGGCCAAGGTAGGCCATTGCCATACCATTCAAAAGATCTATTTTACCGCGGTCATCATTAATCTTTTTATGGAGCATAGCACTTTGGTTATACCATTGTAAGGCCCAAGAATATTTTTCCTGATTTACGTAAATTTTTCCTTTTACTTCATAAGCATAGGCTAGCCAGTCTAGTATTTGATGTTTTTCGAAAGTTGTTATACAGGAATTTACATTGAACATGGCGTATTCTGTACTTCCCATTTCTGCATATAAAGAGGCTATATTAGCCATTGTTTTTGCCGAATGGATTGGATTTTCCAGTTTTTCATTTAGTTTTTTAACCTTACTGTAGAATTCCAATGCTTGAGGATAGTCTTTTTGAGAAGCGTAAAGGTTTGCAATATTTTCATTCATTATAGATTGCATTGTTTTGTTTCCTTTGGCTTCAGCAAGTTCTATACCTTTTAAATAACCGTTTAGTGCCATGGCATAATCACCACTGTAGACATATTCACTTGCTAAATTATTCTGTATGCGAAGACTAAGATTGGGATTTGGAAGATGTTGTGCCAATTCAAGTGCCTTTTGGAAGTGTACAATGGCTTGTTGTTTGTCACCTTGATCGGAGTAATAATCACCAATCCGCAATAACGACATACTTTCTCCTCTTTTATATCCTGCTGCTTTACTATGTTGCAAGGCTTGATTGGCGAGTAACAAGAGGCTGTCAGAATTATAATAGCGCAATTCCTCTGCCAGTTTATTAAGTAAATCAATTTGGACTGTATCTTTTGGACTGTAATTAGGATTAGCTTTTAATTCTGCTAACGCAGTTAAAGCTGTTTTTCGTGGATCTACTTGCGCATTCCCAAGGGTTATATAACCAATAAGAAATAATACGCCATAACATTTTATTTGCCGTATAAAATTGTAAATAAAATAAGATTCGATTCCGGACATTAAAACAAAACTAACAAGGGTTAAAAATAGTTTTAGAATACCGTGGTAAATAAAAAATGTTGTGAAACGCATAATTTTGTGTGTTTCATCCTATAAATCGTGTATTTCATCGAATAATTATAATTTTGAAAACATCAAATGTAGTTTTTTTCCTAATAGCTGTATGTGTCTATATGGAAAACTCTACAAAATATCAGCCTTTTTATTTTGAAAGATGAATTAAAAAAAATTACCTTTGCATCCGCTAATAAATGGTGGTTGTAGCTCAGTTGGTTAGAGCGCTAGATTGTGGTTCTAGAGGT
>CAYTDS010000182.1:0-4478 GCA_964436555.1 uncultured Flavobacteriaceae bacterium
ACAACCTGAGACACACTCAACGGGTAATCAAAAGTACTGAAAAATTGTCTGATTTTTATAACCTGAGCCCTAAGGAAAAAGAAATACTTTTATTAGCTGTTTGGCTGCATGATACCGGTTATACTCAGGGTGCTAAAGACCATGAAGAAACAAGTTGTAAAATTGCCCATGATTTTCTTTCTTCTCATAGCTATGGAGCAGATGATATTGCAAAAGTGAAAGAGCTAATCATGGCAACCAAACGGTATCATTTACCCACCAATTTAACCGAAAAAATTATAAGGGATGCTGACTCTTCTCATCTGTCGCAAAAGAGTTATTTAGAAACTTCGGAAATGCTAAGGGAAGAGTTGTCACTTTTAAATATGGCCTCTTTTACTCCTGCGGAATGGACTGAAGAGAATATTAAAATGTTTCGCTATGAACACGCATACCAAACTTCGTATGCCTTGGAGCACTGGCAAGATGGAAAAGATAAAAATCTAAATAGACTAATAAAAGAAAAAGAATCGGAAAAAAACATTGCAAAAAGAGAGTCGCTAAAAGCGAAATACAAAGAAGAAAGTCCGGATAGAGGAATACAAACCTTATTCAGAGTTACCCTTCGAAATCATATCACACTAAGTGATATTGCAGATACCAAAGCCAACATTCTATTATCGGTGAATGCTATAATAATCTCTTTAACGCTTTCAACTCTTATTCCTAAATTGGATAGCCCAAACAATGCTTACCTAATTTACCCTACGGCTATATTTGTTGTTTTTAGCGTTATCGCAATGGTTTTAGCAGTGTTGGCTACCCGTCCTAATGTTACCCAAGGCTCCTTTACCAAGGAAGATGTTAAAAACAAAAAAGTAAACCTTCTCTTTTTTGGAAATTTTCACAAAATGAAGTTAGAAGATTATGAATGGGCCTTAAAAGAATTGACGAAAGACAAAGACTATATTTATTCGTCGCTGACAAAAGATTTATATTTTTTGGGATTGGTGTTGAACCGAAAGTATAAACTCTTAAGGTGGACTTACACCATTTTTATGGTGGGTATGATTATTTCTGTGCTTGCTTTTGCAATCTCTTTTAAATATTTTGGAGGCATTAGATAACTTTAAAAAATTTATTTGTCAGCCTTTAGTTCATTCATTAAATCCTGATAAGTAAATGTTTTCTCAGGTTGTGTATTTGCGGTTTTATACAAAATTTCTGCCCTGATTGCTTTTAATCCGGCGACGCCTTGTAAACCTTCCAGTTCTACAATTTCCACTTTACTTCCAAAGTACCCTTTAGACTTTAAAAATTTAATATAACGGAGGTATTCTAGCTCATCCTTTTTTTGGGAATAAACAATGGCCAATTTTCCAACTTGGGTGAGCCGTTCACTAGTTCCTTTAATATACGACTTGTCAATTCGTTTTTTAATTACCTCATAACGTGCATTGTAGGTCCCATCCACATCAAATCGTTTTTCATCCATTCTAAATCTTATAGAGAGCGGAGTATTATATACCAAAATCAAAGAAGACACATCCAACTGAATCGGAAGTTTTGGTTTCAGCTTGTAATACGCATTTTCCATTTCGCACATCACCTGCAACTGCCACAATCTTAAATTATTGAGATATAAGGTATCAAAATCATCCTCTTTTGTAATGGAATTGCCAATGTACATATTATGCTCTACCCCATCAGTTTTAAAGCGTTCAAAATAATGAGGGTACATTGCTTGTGCGTCTTCTTGTTTTTTGTCCATAACCGTAGCCAACTTTTTATTAATCTGCATTACACTTTCGTCATAATTTCTACGATGGTCATAGTACGATTCGGTTACTGTATCTATTCTTGCCTCATACTGGGATATTGATATGCCTATCTCTTTGTCAGTTTTTTTCAGATGTTTAAAAACAGGTGTTATTTCAGACTTTACAAAATCGAAAATAGCCTGTTCGCTGTTGGTATTAAGCACTTCTTTTATCTCGTCCAGGTGATTGTTTATCCTGAACATCAGCTCTTCATAAATAGGTAACTTCTTTTTTCTCAATGCTTCTTCCAAAACCGCATTAATTTCAGAAAGCTCTATCATTAAATCGCGTTGTATGGCCATGTTTCTCGCCTGAGAAGAACCTGCAATATCAATTTGTCCGTAAAGAGGAAATACATCCTTAAAAACTATTTCTTTAAAAGAAGGTTGACCGCCGTCTCTTGCTTCATCTATGAAGCGCTTTGCCTCTTCCTGGAACTGCCATAAAACAGCCGGATGAACTGAAGTACATTCGTTTTGGATCACAGCATCAATTAAGTTTGCTTCTTCTACTTTGGATCGTAAAACTGCAGACACTAAATAGGGCATAACATCCACTAATTTCGTCGCATTTACACTATTGAGCTCATTTACTCTTTCTGAGACCAATTCCAAAATCCCCAACAACTCTCCGTCATGCACTATAGGTGCAAAAATGGCACTTTTAATGCCCTGCTCCAGTAAATTCTTATACATTGGGTTTCCTCCGCTTAGATGATGCTGTCTTTCTACATCCGCTATTCCAAAAAAGGAATTCTGAGTCATTAGTTTAGAATAGGATTCATCACAAAGCGCTTCCAGGGAGGTTTCTAGGTGCTTATCACATAGGATAAAACTCTGCATCTGTTTTCCATGAATCCTTTCCAATTGCTTTTTCTGGGCATTATAGGCCACAAAACCCGTCCGGATATTGGGTATGTTAAAAAATGATCTAAATGTTTCCTGTAACTCCGTCAAAAAATCTTCTCCATTAGCCTTATTGATATCGATAAGCTTTGATTTTATTTCCGATATGGCATATTCTGCTGAAACATCAAACATATTGGAAATAACAAAACCTTTGGAAACAAAGCTATGAGGAGGTATTTTCTCTTTCCATAATTCTAGATTCTCTGGGTTTTCGAGCAATTCATTCAGATCGTCTTGTGTGAGGTTTTTTGCCTTGTCTGTTGGAAGAATTTCCACAAAATCGGCATTGTATAAAATCCTGTAATGCCGCATAACCCCTTGTGCATCAGGAATATCATAAAAATACGGTCTTCGGAAATCGAGCCTATAACCATAATAAAAATTAAGGATCACTGTACAAGCCATGATATAATCTATCCCCTCTGACTGATTCCGTATTTTGAGCTCAAAATCGGGTCCGGCATCTTCTAAAATTTTCTGAAAACGTTTGGAGGGGTTAAAAACCAAATTATTGAAAGCCATGGAGACGGCCTTTATTTCGTTGCCCCCCAATAACGTAGGAAAGGTGTCCTGTAAAATGGCGCGAATAAGTTGCTCATGCTCTTTTAAAATAGATAAATCGTCAAAGCCATCTCTTAAAATGGGGTATGGAGCTTGCAAATCAAGAATTTGTTGCGCTCTAGCTGCCAAATGAAAATCGTCACCATTAGCCAAAACCTCATAGCGCTCTAAAAGTTTATTAAAGCTAATAAGCTGCCGTAAAGGCAATTCATTTTCAAGACCTCCTACGTTCATAATTCCTTTGTCCTAATTTTAAGCTCAAAATTACAAAAGAAAAACTTATATTTTTATGGTTTGAAAAGCCATGACCGTTACCCAACTAAGAACGTTATATAAACAGATTAACTATGTCCTCAAACTTCAGACTATCCAGGGCTTATGACAATGCAGAGGTAATCCCTTTTGATGATACTTCAAAGTTTATTCTTTTTAGTGATTGCCACAGGGGAGACAATAGCTTTGCTGATGATTTTGCCAATAATAGGAATATCTATTTCCATGCCTTAAAGCATTATTATAATGAAGGTTTTGAGTACTTTGAACTGGGAGATGGTGATGAATTATGGGAAAATACAAGCTTTGAAAATATTTTTGAGGCTCATAAAAATGTGTACGGATTACTCCGCTTATATCACTTGGGAAACAGGTTACACATGATTTGGGGTAATCACGATATGGTCTATAAAAATCCCTATTATGTTAAAAAAAACCTCTCTAGTTATTTTGAACCCATAGAAGATACGGAGAAAGAACTTTTTAGAGACTTAAAGTACCATGAAGCATTACTTCTTAAACACAAAAAAAGCGGACAAGAAATCTTTCTGACCCATGGTCATCAAGCCGATTGGTGGAATTATACCTTTTGGCGTTGGAGTCGGTTTTTAGTTTGGATACTATGGAAGCCTTTGCAGGTTTGGGGTATTTCTGACCCCACCAGTCCGGCAAGGAATTACAAAGAGCTTATTCGAATAGAGCGTCGCATAAAAAAATGGATTGTATTAAACAACTACAAGCTTACGATTACCGGACATACCCATCGCCCACGGTTTCCTGAACCCGGGGGTATTCCGTTCTTCAATGACGGTAGCTGTGTTCATCCCAGAAGTATAACGGGTATAGAGATTGAAGGCGGGAAAATAGCACTGGTAAAGTGGCAAATTGACACCAAAGAAGATGGTACTTTGCAAGTAGTCCGTATTCTATTGGAAGG
>CAYTDS010000183.1:0-4477 GCA_964436555.1 uncultured Flavobacteriaceae bacterium
AGTTCATTTTTGACCACGAAGAATAGGGTTTAATTCCTCATCATTGTACATTTTCATTTGTTTATAGACCTTCATATATTTAATTCCGTTTTCAATATCACTCAAAAGTTGGTCAATAGCTGTAGAGAGATCAGTCCTTTGTTCCAATAGAATATTCAATTTATTTTGGCAAGAAGCGATATGTTCCAAGGAAGCGTCTTTACGGCTAACCTCTTCTTCCATGTGGTAAATTTTAAGCGCTAAAATGGAAAGGCGATCCAGTGCCCAGGCAGGACTCTCCGTATTGATTGTGGCATTACTTTTAGGTAGAACCGATTGGTATTTTTTTAAAAAAAAGCTATCAATAAACTCTACCAGATTAGTGCGATCTTGATTGCTGGCATCTATTTTTCTTTTAAGGTCTAAGGCCTCTTTTGGATTAATATTCGGATCGCGTATAATATCCTCATAATGCCATTGCACCGTGTCTATCCAATTTTTTCGATATAATAAACAGGAAATTTGTTCCTCCGCCGGATAGGGATTATTAAAATCTTGATAAACATCATCCCTAATATGATATTTCCGAATACTTTCTTCAAAGATGGAATTGGCAAACGAGCTAAACATGGGATTATTATTTGCTGTAAAGATACTTCAAATTCTAAAAAAAGGAGGTGAACATTAATACCATAAAAGGAATTAGGACACATACAAAAAGAACCAACTCCTTCAACTTTGGCTTTTCTATGGTTTCTACATAGTTATTCATGAAGATAACTGCCGGAAAAAAGGTTATAATTATAGGGTAAACATGTTCTCCCGTAATTAAAAATTTTAAAGCCATACCTATGCAATAGGCAACTGCAATTAGCCGTAAGGTTATTATTCTGCCTACGCCTAGCTTAACAATTTTTAGAAATGCGATAATACCCATAAACGTAGTGACCAAAACAAAGGCTCCTAATTTTGTGCTATTGGCAAAATCCAGAAAATAAGCATCCTCAAAATTAAAAGAGAATTCATAATGTTCTTTTATAAAGGAAAGGTTATTGGTTAACATCAGAAATCCAACAAGCAATAGTACAAACGTTAATACCCCAATAATTGGTACAATCCAATTTTTAATGTTCTTCGGCTCATAAAAGTAAATGGCTACAAATACCAGAATAAGGAATAATATGGCCCAATCATAGCATAAACTGGCACATAAAACCCACAGCGTGGCATCTAGAATTTTAAATTTAATGTCCTTTAGTGATTTTAAACTAATAATACGCCTTATGGCTAATAATATAAAAAAACTGCACAACACAGCTCTACCGTCTGTAATGGTCTCAGGGAAAAGAACAATTAAAAGAGCATATAATAATATGGCAAAAGAATTGGCCCCGGTTACTTTGTTTCTTGTTACAATGAAATTGACGGCCAAAATACTTAAAAACAAAATTCCCAGAGTTCCTATTTGAAGAGGTAATTGTTCGGGGTTGTATATTTTTTTGAATACTATGAGGTGTACAAACCAATAAAAAAGAAACAAAAATACCAATACTATAATGTAATTTATTGGTTTTGTTTTTCCAAAAATGCTTGAAATCATCTTGGGTTTTTATATTTTTGTAGTAAATATAAATAACATGACATCATTATTTAGAGGGATAGAAGATTTATTTGTGAACTATCTTTTTTTTCCATTTGACGCTATCCGCTCCATGGAGAATTGGTGGGGTGCAAATACCTTAAACTGGATATTTTTATTAATTGGTTTTGTAGCAATGGTCTATTGGATGCTCCAATTAAAAGATTTTAATGACAAAGGGGAAGAAGATAAGTCGATTTCCGCCCACTCCTACTTATAAATCAAATCCTAAATCTTTGCGATAGTACATCCTATCAAAGTGTAATTTTTCTACATTTTTATAGGATTTTTTTAATGCTTGCTTAAAATCTGAACCAAAAGCTGTTACGGCAAGCACCCTACCACCGTGGGTAACCACCTTTCCTTCACTTAGTTTAGTGCCCCCTTGAAACACCAAAGCATCCATAATATCATTGAAGCCTGTTATTTCTTTACCATTTTCATATACTTCAGGATATCCACCAGAAACCACCATAACCGTACTAGCAGTACGTTCATCTATCTCCAGTTCAATAGAATCTAAGGATTGATTACTCATTGCACGGAATATTGCCAACAAATCATTCTTTATCCTAGGTACTACCACTTCCGTTTCCGGATCACCCATGCGCACGTTATATTCAATAACGTAAGGGCTATCTCCAACTTTGATTAATCCAATAAATATGAATCCTACATAGGGTAGATTATCATTTCTAAGGCCTTCTACGGTTGGTTTAATTATTTGGTCATGGACTTTGTCCATAAATGTTTTATCTGCAAAGGGAACGGGCGATATGGCCCCCATTCCACCAGTGTTTAATCCGGTATCTCCTTCGCCTATGCGTTTATAATCTTTTGCTGTAGGTAAAACTTTGTAGTTTTTACCATCTGTTAAAACAAAAACACTGAGTTCTATTCCGGATAGAAATTCTTCGATAACCACTGTAGCACTTGCTCCTCCAAACTTGGCATCTACCAACATTTTGCGTAATTCTTCCTTTGCTTCTTCAAGATCATTTAAAATTACTACTCCTTTTCCTGCTGCGAGGCCATCCGCTTTTAATACATAAGGGGGGTTTAACGATTGTAAAAAATGATAACCCTCTTGTAAGGTGTCCTTTGTAAAACTGTTGTAAGCCGCTGTTGGGATTTTATGCCGTAACATAAACTCTTTGGCAAATTGCTTACTACCCTCCAAAGCTGCAGCTGCCTTTTGCGGGCCTATAACCGGTATATGTTTAAGTTCAGGATCGCTAAGAAAAAAGTCGTGCACGCCATTCACCAAAGGGTCTTCAGGCCCAACTACTAGCATATCAATGCGTTCTTCCAGAACAAGTTTCTTTATTGCTACAAAATCATTAACACCAATAGCTATGTTTTGGGCAATTGCTGAAGTACCGGCATTACCGGGGGCTACAAAAAGCTTGGCTAGAGCAGGACTTTGTTTAAGTTTCCAAGCAAAAGCATGCTCTCTGCCACCAGAGCCTAATATAAGGACATTCATTTTTTAAAATTTGCCCAAAAATACATTTTGAAATGCAAATACAGCTCGTAACTGCAAATAAATTAGGAGAAAAGAACCAATAGGAATACTGTTACTTTCTATTTCGATCTGAAAAATCGCGATGTTCTGTCTTTATTAATTCCTCCTTTGTAAGGGTTTTAAAGAAATCCCATGTCTTTCTCATCCCCTCTGCTCTTCCTACCTTGGGTTCCCATCCAAGAATCTCCTTGGCTTTGGTAATATCAGGTTGCCTTTGCATAGGATCATCCTGAGGTAAGGGCTGGTAAACAATCTTTTGGTTAGTTCCGGTAAGTTTAATAATCTCTTCAGCAAATTCTTTGATAGTAATCTCATGCGGATTACCAATATTTACCGGATACGCATAGTCGCTTAACAGCAACCTGTATATTCCTTCAACCTCATCATCTACGAAACAAAACGACCTTGTTTGCGAACCGTCTCCAAACACAGTTAAGTCCTCTCCACGCAATGCCTGCCCCATAAATGCGGGGATAACGCGCCCATCGTTTAGGCGCATTCTTGGTCCATAGGTATTAAAAATACGCACTATTCTGGTTTCTACGCCATGGAACCGATGATACGCCATGGTAATGGATTCTTGAAAACGCTTGGCTTCATCATAGACCCCACGCGGCCCAATTGTGTTTACGTTTCCGTAGTATTCTTCTGTCTGAGGATGTACTAATGGATCTCCGTAAATTTCGGAGGTGGATGCAATAAGTATTCTTGCTTTCTTTTCTTTAGCCAAGCCAAGCAGATTATGTGTTCCTAAGGCGCCAACTTTAAGGGTTTGTATTGGTATTTTTAAATAATCTATTGGACTCGCAGGCGAAGCAAAATGAAGAATATAATCCAAAGTCCCGGGAACATGTACAAACTTGGTTACGTCGTGATTATGAAACTCGAACTGCTCTAATTTAAAAAGATGTTCTATGTTTTTTAAATCCCCTGTTATAAGGTTATCCATGGCTATCACATGAAAACCCTCTTTAATAAATCGGTCACACAAATGGGATCCCAAAAATCCGGCAGCTCCGGTAATCAAAACTTTTTTCACGTGTTATACTTTAAGGTTATATAAATAAAATTTTCTTTTAAATCTGAATACAAACATATACATGGGTGACAGCTATTACAATAATTTCTGTTTAACAACCATAAAACTGGGGCAAAAACAATATTTTGTGTTAATATGCCTTTTCTTCTCCGGAAAATGCATTTAATACGGTTTGTACTATAATCTTTAAATCTAAAAAGAGTGACCAGTTTTCTATATAAAAGATATCAAATTTAATTCTGTTTAAAATGTCACTATCTGTTTCTATTTCTCCCCTATATCCTCTTACCTGTGC
>CAYTDS010000184.1:0-4471 GCA_964436555.1 uncultured Flavobacteriaceae bacterium
TATGATGTACAGTTAATTGGAGGTATTGCATTGCATCGAGGCAAAATTGCAGAGATGCATACCGGAGAAGGAAAAACTTTGGTGGCAACCTTGCCTATGTATTTAAATGCGCTAACCGGAAATGGAGTGCATTTGGTAACGGTTAACGATTATTTGGCAAAAAGAGATAGCGCTTGGATGGCTCCAATTTTTGAGTTTCACGGGCTCTCTGTAGCGTGCATAGATAATCATCAGCCTAATTCAGACGGTAGAAGAGACGCGTACAACGCGGACATTACGTATGGTACTAACAATGAATTTGGATTTGACTACCTAAGAGACAATATGGCACATACACCAAAGGATTTGGTGCAACGTCCACATCATTATGCTATTGTAGATGAGGTAGATTCTGTTTTGGTGGATGATGCCCGTACCCCTTTAATTATTTCCGGTCCGGTCCCCGAAGGAGATAGGCATGAATTCAATGAATTAAAGCCAAAAATCAACGATATTGTTCAAAAACAGAGACAATATTTAACAGGGGTTTTGGCTGAAGCTAAAAAATATATTGCCGAGGGCAATACCAAAGAAGGTGGTTTTTTATTGCTGAGAGTTCATAGAGGTCTACCGAAGAATAAGGCTCTTATTAAATTTTTGAGCGAAGAAGGGATTAAGCAATTGCTTCAAAAGACTGAAAACTTCTACATGCAGGATAATAACAGGGAGATGCCGAAAATAGATGAAGAGCTTCTTTTTGTCATTGATGAAAAAAACAATCAGATAGAACTTACCGATAAAGGGGTAGACTATATTTCCGGAGATACAGACAAAGATTTTTTCGTAATGCCGGATATTGGTGGGGAGATTGCCAAAATAGAAAATCAGAATTTGGAGATCGAAAAAGAAGCGTCTTTAAAAGAAGAATTGTTTCGGGATTTTGCCATAAAAAGCGAACGTATTCATACCATGAGCCAATTGTTAAAGGCGTACACCCTTTTTGAAAAGGATGTGGAGTATGTGGTTATGGACAATAAGGTAATGATTGTAGATGAACAAACTGGTCGTATCATGGACGGTCGTCGTTATTCCGATGGATTGCATCAGGCCATTGAAGCTAAAGAGAATGTGAAGATTGAAGCAATGACCCAGACTTTTGCAACAATTACGTTGCAGAATTATTTCAGAATGTACAAGAAATTGGCAGGGATGACAGGAACGGCTATAACCGAAGCAGGCGAGTTCTGGGAAATTTATAAGTTGGACGTGATGGAAATTCCCACGAACCGGCCTATAGCGAGAGATGACAGAAATGATTTGATTTATAAAACTAAGAGAGAAAAGTATAATGCAATAATTGATGAGGTTACGAAATTATCGGCAGCAGGAAGACCGGTTTTGATTGGTACTACATCGGTAGAAATTTCGGAATTGCTGTCCAGAATGCTAACCATCAGAAAAGTGCCGCACAATGTCCTTAATGCTAAGCTACATAAAAAAGAAGCAGATATTGTTGCTGAGGCCGGAAAATCGGGTGTTGTTACTATAGCTACGAACATGGCCGGACGTGGAACAGATATTAAACTTTCTGACGATGTAAAAAAAGCAGGAGGCTTAGCCATTGTAGGTACAGAGCGCCATGATTCTCGACGTGTAGATAGGCAGTTAAGGGGTCGCTCCGGACGCCAGGGAGATCCGGGAAGCTCTCAATTTTATGTTTCTTTGGAAGATAATTTAATGCGCTTATTTGGCTCGGATAGAGTGGCAAAAATGATGGATCGTATGGGCTTGGAAGAAGGCGAAGTAATACAACATTCCATGATGACGAAATCCATAGAACGGGCGCAGAAAAAAGTAGAGGAAAATAACTTTGGTATTCGCAAGCGGTTATTGGAGTATGATGATGTTATGAATGCCCAACGAGAAGTAGTCTATAAAAGAAGGCGACATGCGCTTCAGGGAGAACGCCTCAAGGTAGATATTGCCAATATGGTTTATGACACCTGCGAAGTAATTGCAGATACCAATAAGGCTGCCAATGATTATAAGAACTTTGAGTTTGAATTAATCAAGTATTTCTCCATTACATCCCCGATTTCAGAGCAGGAATTTTCTAAATTGAGTAGTATAGAAATCGCAGGTAAAATTTATAAGGCTACCTATGAGTACTACATTTCAAAAATGGAGCGGAATGCGGCAACGGCTTTTCCTGTAATAAAAAAGGTATGTGAGGATAGTTCCAGTAAGTTTGAACGTATTGTTGTACCCTTTACAGATGGCTTAAAAACACTCAATGTAGTTACAGACTTAAGAGAAGCATATGAAAGTAATGGAAAACAACTGGTAACGGATTTTGAAAAGAACATTACTTTGGCTATTGTAGATGATGCATGGAAAACGCATCTTAGAAAAATGGATGAGTTAAAACAATCGGTTCAGTTGGCTGTACATGAGCAAAAAGACCCGCTTTTAATCTATAAATTTGAGGCTTTTCAACTTTTTAAAGGGATGATAGACAAAGTCAATAAGGAAGTAGTTTCCTTTTTATTCAAAGGAGAATTACCCACAGCTAACCCCAACGAGATTCAGGAAGCACGAAACATCCGAAGACCAAAAGAGAATTTGCAGACCACTAAAGAAGAAATTCCCAATAGCGATGAAAGATCGGCGCAAAGTAGGGCTATAAGTCAAAATCAAGTGGGGAGGCAACAAGTAACTGAGACCATTGTACGTGAAAGTGCGAAAATAGGTAGAAATGATAAAGTAACTATTAAAAATGTACTCTCCGGAGAAAGTAAAACTTTAAAATATAAGCAAGCTGAATCCCTGATTGGGAAAGGGGAGTGGGTATTGACAGGGGAGTAACTTTTCTGGCGAAGAATCAGATTATCCTTAACGGCAACCCATAAAGTTGCCGTTTTTTGTTTCCAAAATTCTATATCTTTACAAGGATAGCCTTAAATACTATTGATATATGGAAACCACCAGACGAAGTTTTTTATCTTCCATAAGCATGCTGGCAGCAACAGCAGCAATTCCTTTTAGCGCATTTAGCTTTGGAAAAGAAAAGAAATTAAAAGTGGTTCTTGTTGGTACCGGCATACGGGGTATAACCTTTTGGGGTAAAAGACTGGTACAACAATACCCGGATATTTTGGAGTTTGTTGGTCTTTGTGATAACAATCCGGGGAGGCTGGCTTATGCTAAAACATATATTGGTTTATCCTGTAGTACATTTGCCAGCTTTGAGGATATGGTAAAACAAACAACTCCGGATTTAGTCATTGTAACAACACGGGATACCAATCATCATGAGTTTATAATTAAAGGTCTGGAAATGGGTTGTGATGTTCTCACGGAAAAGCCTATGACCACCGATGAGGTTAAATGTCAGGCTATACTAGACGCTGAAAAGAAATCCGGTAAAAATGTAATTGTAGGTTTTAATTATAGATGGAGCCCGTATGCAACAAAAATAAAGGAATTACTCGCTGCCAATACAATAGGCAAGCTTACTTCTGTGGATTTTCACTGGTATTTAAACACCTATCATGGAGCATCTTATTTTAGACGGTGGCATGGAGAAATGGACCAAAGTGGCTCTTTATGGGTACATAAAGCGACTCACCATTTTGATTTGTTAAACTGGTGGATAAACTCTGAACCTAATGAAGTTTTCGCTTATGGGGATTTGGAGAAATATGGAAAAAATGGCCCTTTTAGGGCAGCGAATTGCAGAACTTGTGAACATAAAGCAAATTGTGATTTTCATTTGGATATTACCAAAGATGAAGAAATGATGAAGCTCTATGTGGAACATGAAAAGCATGATGGATATATCAGGGACAATTGTCTTTTCAGGGAGAACATCGACATTTATGATAAAATGTCTGCACAGGTAAAATACCAAAATAATGTTTCACTGAATTATTCACTAACTACCTATTCCCCTTTAGAGGGCTGGAGAGCTGCCTTTAATGGTACCGAAGGTAGAATTGAGGCTTGGCAAGATATTCCCTATTACAAAAATGAAAGCTTGGATCAGGAGGCATTGCATCAAAGGGAAATGAATCAATCAAAAGAAGAAGAATCTTTTAATGAACCTATAATCGTCCATAAGCTTTGGAAAGACTTTGAAACTGTAAATGTTGCTGCTGAAAAGAGCGGGCATGGGGGCGGTGATCAAAGACTACAGGATAAGATTTTCAGAAATCCGGAAGAAAAGGATACTTTTGGTAGAACTGCCGGTATTCGTGATGGAGCAATGTCTTGTCTTATAGGGATTGCTGCCAGACGAAGTATTGAGACAAGAAAGCCTATAAAAATTGAAGACCTTACGGAACTTAAACCTAGGGTGGAACGTGATAAATAGCAAGGAGCACCTTATTTTAAGAAAGTACTTGGATTTTATAACAAAACATTTTTAGATTTACAGTATTATCAAAAAGGTACGCTTTGAGAAACCATTTCATAAGTTTATGAAACCCCACAT
>CAYTDS010000185.1:0-4464 GCA_964436555.1 uncultured Flavobacteriaceae bacterium
GAATAGTTAAGTTCTTGTAGGGAAGGTGCCCTGAATCCGGTGCTATAGGAACCGCGAAGTGCAAAGTTTTTGGTTATAGAATATCTACTCGCTATTTTTCCCGTAAATACCCCTCCAAAATCGGAATAATTTTCCGCTCTAAGAGCTGCTCCTACTAGCCATTTATCGGTAACATCTAATTCAAGATCTAAATAACCTGCGGTAACCAAGCGATATTCATTACTTTCGTTTTCCGGGGCAAAACCTCTAAAACACTGGCAATTGGGACTATATAATTTTGTTGTATAAGTGCTTACTCCCGCATAAGGTAGAACAAGGGGATTACCACTACCATCCACTATGGGTTGAGAATTTAAATCCTCGAGAGGAAATCCATCTGGACCAATTAAAAGTTGGTTGTCTTCTGTTGCGGTAAAAACGCCCGCTGTCCCATTGGAATAACTCTCTGCTTGTCCCGACATAATTTGGTAGTTCTCTACACGTAATTCTGCTCCAACCGCAACGTTTAGGCCAGAAAGCACGGTGTCATAATATCTAGAGAGGTCAAAGTTCGTGGTGTTTTGGTAGAATACATGGCGTCCTAAGTTCATTTCTGTTGGGGAGGCCGACTGTAAACTTGCGTTGAACGTGTTAAACATATCAAACTGCATTGCATTTTTCCCAAACGTATTACTAAAATCAAAATCAAAATCGCCCCACTTCCCGTCTACACCTGAAGTAAATCCAATGTTCGTTTGGTTAGAGTAAATCTGAGGAAGAAATCCATTTGGGTACAAATCGTAGTTAAAACGGTCCGGCTGAGCAGATCTTCTGTAGAAACAGCTGAAGCCTTCAGTATATTTATAACCTACATCTCCAAAGGCATAGAACTCCGTTTCTCCACCAAGAGGTAATCCCAAATTAAAACTAACAACACCTAGATTTGAAGCCGGAACCCCTGCTAGGGTGGAAAAGTTTTTAGCATTTAAACCTCTGGCAGCAGATAAACCATCATCTGTGCTAAGTGTAGCTGCTAGAGTTGTATTACCGGCAGCCTGTGCTGCTAGTAATTCTGGATTGGTGATGATTATGTTTCCCTGACTATCCGTACGCTCGTTGTTTAAATAGGCAGCACCGTATGGAGAAGCATTACTAATATTAGGTCTTATGGTTCTGTCTGATTGTCGGTAAAGTCCTGTCAAATTAAGAAACCCACCATTCGCAAAAGATATTCCATAATTCCCGGAAAGCTGGTAGTTGGTTCCGTCCGGTTCAGTATCTTTTAGCAAAGCCTGATTGCCTTCACTTATATCAGAATCACTTAAATCAGGAGCTTTGTTTGGAAAACCACCTACTGTAAAATTACCTGTAAATTTATCTGTACCTTTTTTTAGTACCACGTTCATAACCCCGGCAATGGCATCAGAACCATACTGAGCTGCAGCACCATCTCTTAGAATCTCAACTCTATCTATGGCATCCGGTGCTAAAAAGCTCATGTCAACTGCATTCGCCGGTGACCCTGTTTGTGTGCCTGCTAAAAGGGCTGATGTATGTCGTCTTTTGCCATTAACCAAAACAAGCATCTGGTTTGGAGCTAAGCCTCTCAGCGTTGGTGGATCAACATGTGATGAAAGATCGCCTCCCTGAGATCTAAATGCACTGAAAGAAGGAGCAGAAGCAACCAACATTTGTGCAAGATCTAATTGAGGCATATTAATGGCCTGAGCACTTATTTTTATAACGTCTACAGGTGCAGCGGTTTCCAGTTTACTTCTTCCTTGAGATCGCGAACCGATAACTATAGTTTCTGTAAGCTGTTCAGCAGACTGGGATAAGGTTGTATTAATTGAAGATTGTCCCCGAATAGGAACTTCTTTGGTTGCAAAACCTAAGTAGGAAAACAATAAAGTCCCTTGGGAAGGGGCCACTATTGTAAATTTTCCGTCAAAGTCAGTAGTAGTTCCTGTGGAGGAACCTTTAATAACGACATTTACTCCCGGAAGTGCATCCCCATCCGAATCTGTTATGGTACCTGAAACTGAAATTTCTTGAGCATGTAAGACTAACAGCCCACTGAAAAGGAATAGTGTAAGTAATAGAATTTTCTTCATAATACAAGGTTTTAGTTGGTTTTAAACATTGCGCATAAGTCAACATATTAAGACCTTAAAAGGTCTAGTTTGATTTGTGCTTATAAAAGAAAAGTTCCGGATACTTTCTTGCCTAAAATCTTATGTTGAGTTAGCTTCTAGGTCAAACAATATTAATAAGAGTTTTTGATAAATAAAAATCAGTATTCTGACAAAAACGTTAAGTATTTTTCATAGAATCGAATAAAATGTTGAATATTCTTCATTTTTTATTAAAAATTTTGCCAAACATTACCTTTTGATTTTCATTTTATTTCGAAAACTATAGAACATTCAAAAAAGCCTCTGAATTTATTTTTATTAAATCTTTTTTTTGAATAGTAAAAAATTTAATTATTGTTAGCATTTTAGCTTATTTAATGTCATATTATCTGCATAAATAAGAAAACGTTAAATTATATTTACTAAAATTTAAATTTCTTTTGTCAGAAAAAAGTTGAATTAAGTCGATAGTAATACAATTTTGGCCAACCACTTAACTTTTATTTAACCTTAAAGTAGCTAAGCGCATGAAAAATAAACTGGACAATGTAGACCACAACATTTTATCTCTACTTTGCAAGGATGCTCAGATGCCGAATACAGAAATCGCAAAAAAATTTCAGATATCTGCAGGTACAGTTCATATGAGAGTAAAGAAGATGAGGGATATGGGAGTGCTTAAGGGATCAACCTTAAAATTGGATTATGCTCAAATGGGATGGAAGTTAACCGTTTTTCTTGGTATTTTTTTGAGAGAGAGTATTCTCTACAAAGAGGTTATAGCAAAACTTTCAGAAATTCCGGAAATTGTCAGAATTCATCATATTATGGGGAAGTATGACATTTTTATTAAGATTCACGCTACAGATAGCACGCACTACAGGAATGTTTATCAGGACAAGATTATTAGTATTGAGGGAATAAAGGGAACGGAATCTTTTGTTTCTGTTGAAGAGAATTTAAACCGTCATTTAGAATTTGGAGAGGAGTAAGGTCATTTATTGCAAACAAATCAAAAACCTTTATTATATTTGTTCTGTTGTGTTGTGTCCCGATTTTAATTGGGGCAATTTATGTTGAGATAGAGTTCGACTCTATCTTAATCAATGAAAGGCTTTCCGAATCTGGAAGGCTTTTTTTATTTAAGCCAACTATCTCCCGATTCAAATTAGACCAGAGTTTGCCTTAAATCCTATGCAATTCGCAACGGTAATTTCTTAAAACAGCTTATTTGTCGTACTTTTAGTAGGGATTATAAATGCTGTTGCACTATGCCACTTTACCATAAATTAGGGGATATTCCCCATAAACGCCATACTATTTTTAAGAAGCCGGATGGTTCCTTGCATTACGAGCAGTTATTTGGAACCATTGGTTTTGATGGGATGTCTTCTTTGCTCTATCATCTTCATAGGCCCACCATGGTGAAGGAGATTGGCCCTTCGACTTCTTTGGCCCCAAAAGCCGCAGTTGAACACAATATTACATCCCGATTGCTGAAAGGATTTAGTATTGAACCCGTAGAGGATTTTTTAGAAAGCAGAAAAGTCATCTTATTTAATTCTGATGTACATATAGGTTTGGCAGCCCCTAAAACTTCCTTAACGAGGTACTTCTACAAAAATGCCGATGCGGACGAATTATTGTTTGTTCATAAAGGAAGTGGAAGATTAAAAACCATGCTAGGTGAAATCCCCTTTGTGTATGGCGACTATATTTTAATTCCCAGAGGAATGATTTATCAGATTCATTTTGATACTTCAGACAATCGATTGTTGGTTACAGAATCGTATCATCCTATCTATACTCCGAAGAGATATCGCAATTGGTTTGGACAACATTTAGAGCACTCCCCTTTTTGCGAACGGGATTTTAAACTGCCGCAAAATCTGCAGACACATGATGAAAAAGGCGAGTTTTTAGTAAAAATAAAAAAACAGGGACGGTTACACCAGCTGGTTTATGCCTCGCATCCTTTTGATGTGGTGGGTTGGGATGGTTATAATTATCCGTATGCCTTTTCAATTCACGATTTTGAACCTATAACAGGAAGAGTGCACCAACCACCACCGGTACACCAGACATTTGAGACAAAAGCTTTTGTGGTCTGTTCCTTCTGTCCACGTTTATACGATTATCATCCGCAGTCCATACCGGCTCCGTACAATCATTCAAATATTGATTCGGATGAAGTTTTGTACTATGTAGACGGGGACTTTATGAGCCGGAAAAATATAGAACAAGGATATATCTCCTTACATCCCTCCGGCATTCCACACGGACCTCATCCGGGCACCTATGAGGGCAGTATTGGCAAAACCAAAACTGAGGAGTTGGCTGTTATGATTGA
>CAYTDS010000186.1:0-1541 GCA_964436555.1 uncultured Flavobacteriaceae bacterium
CTTTTATCTTTACTAAGCGTCCAGAAGAAACCTACGAAAAGAAAACTATCTGCGGGAGGGCGTATAGCTCTTCGGTCATAAAAGCCTTCAGCGTTTGGTGTATTACTATATTGATAGCCACTAATATTAGTTAAGCCCAACAAATTGTTTACAGAAAAATAAAGGATTTTTTGTTGCGACAGTAAATACGCCCAATTAAAGCTCAGATTGTTAAAGGCTTTTGTTTTTTCTGCCAAAAATTCGGGGGTGTTTGGATTGTCATAGGGCCTACCTGATCCGAAGGAATGAGAAAATCCTACTTGAGAACGCCAATCGGAAATCCAGTATTTAGTAACTATAGAGAAATTATGTTTAGGAGCAAAATTAGGAGTAGCTTTTTCCCTAAAATTGAGATAGTCCCGTTCCGTGTTCAAATAGGAATAGGACACCCAATAATCCAGATTTTTTATGGTCTTGTTATCCCTCCAAAACAAATCTAGCCCTGATGCGAAGCCACTTCCTAAATTAGAATAATTTGAATTGAACTGAGCCAGATCCGTATCGTATTTTACAAGGTCATTGTATCCCTTATAATATGCTTCCGCTCTAAATGTTTTTCCATCTCCTAAATACTGGTAGTTTAAAATATAATGGTCTGTTTTCTCTGTTTTTAAGCTGGTATCAAATTTGAGATATTCGGTAAGCGGGTTTTGATAAAACTGACCATAGGCAAAGGAAAATTGCCCATCTTTACCACTTTTGTGCGCCAAAGAAATGCGGGGTGCAAAATTCCAATCGCTTATTACCCTGCTGTGCTCTGCCCTTGCTCCCAATTTTAGTGCAAATCGATTGGAGAAGAAAATATCCGATTCCACAAAAAATGCAGCCAAGTTATCCTTAAGTGCACTATTGAAAACTGTTCCATCTAAGGCCTTGAAGGTGTCTTTGTAATCCGTGTTAAAATACTCCGCTCCAAAATCTAGTTTAAAAGTACTATTAAAGCTTTTTCCTAATTTCATTTTGAGATGTGAGGCAGTTTCTCTTGTGTCAATCTTATCTACAATAATCCCAATGTCGTTGGTATCATAGGAAAGACTAGCGCCGGAAGTCAATACCCAATTGTTTTCGAAGAAATACTTATAAGACGTATTAAAGTATAGGTTATTATTTTTTAATTGGAAACGAACAAATTCCTGAAAATTGATGTCTTCCTGTGCGATGTCCAGATTACTGTAGGTGAATGCGGAATACAATTTAAGCATGCTATTTGTACCTTTGCTTCGAAATACGGCTTCTCCTGAAACTGATTCAAACGGACTGTTCCATTGCGCACCTTTATTAGAGGGTATTAAAGCTTCATAAGGTGCAAGATTGATATACGAGGTGTTAATACTCAATGATTCATCGCCCCATATTTCAGTATGGCCCACTCCCCCACCCACGGACATGAGGGAAATGTCGGTTTTTTCCTGATCAGGAATGTCCGTGGTATTCAAAAGCAATACACTCGATAAAGCCTGTCCGTATTCTGCTGAATAACCGCCTGTACTGAATGTAATTCC
>CAYTDS010000186.1:1641-4431 GCA_964436555.1 uncultured Flavobacteriaceae bacterium
AGAGGACAAATCTATAGTTTGATAAAACGGTTCAAAGGAAATCATTGAGACAATAATGGCATGAGAACCAGTCTTCTGAGTATCGAAGGAAAACCGCCCCTCCTCATCACTGGAAGCTCCATCATAAGTGCCTTCAAGATAGACATTTGCCCCGGAAACAGGGTTTTTTTGTTCATCGATGATTCTTCCGGAAATGGTAGACTGACCAAACAACAAGGATGTGTAAAGAAATATAGAAATTAAAAAAAGATGCCGCATACTAAGATTTTTTATGCGACAAAATTGGTTTGGAAAGGTAATCTATCTAAAAGTAGTTTACTGAATTGTTAGTTTTAACTGATGAAATGAAAAAGGAAGCCATCTAATGGCTTCCTGATGCCGAGACTTTATGTCAAAGCTCTATATTTCCTCTGCCAACCAGGCTTTCATCATCCAAATGGTTTTTTCCTGTTCAGTAATAAAATCGCTCATCATAGAATTAGTTCCCTCATCCTGTGCATCATCGGATGCATTTAAAATTTTTCGTTCTATGATTAATAATTCTTTTAAGGAATCAACTATTAAGCGAATTGCAACTTCATCTTCAGTAATATTCTTGCCCAGAGGTACTTTTGAACTCTTTATATAATCCTCAAAGGTGTGTAATGGAACCCCTCCTAATGTTAAAATACGCTCTGCAATCGCATCTACTTTTATGTTGGCGTCAGTATACAACTCTTCAAATTTTACATGGAGATCAAAAAAGCGTTTCCCTTTAATATTCCAATGTATCCCTCTGAGATTTTGATAATAGCGTTGAAAATTTGCCAGCAACAAATTTAAATCATCACTTAGTAATTTCGATTTTTCGGCACTTAGGCCAATACTATTCAGTTTCATGTTTTTTCTCTTTTAAAATCTGTCTTCATAAATATAGCAAATATAAAGCAGGGAACTACATAGGTTTTATTGATAGTTTTTATAAATTTATCGGGATAAACTATACCTATGACCATTACCCAATTACAATATGTTCTGGCTGTTGCCGAATATCGAAATTTTACACTCGCCGCCGAAAAGAGTTTTGTTACGCAGCCTACCCTAAGTATGCAAGTACAAAAACTGGAAGATGAGTTGAATGTACTTTTGTTTGACAGAAGCAAAAAACCTATTGGGATTACCGAGGTTGGGAAAAAAATTGTAGCCCAGGCCAAGAACATAGTAAATGAGGCAGAGCGTATTAAAGATATAGTGGATCAGGAAAAAGGATATATTGGGGGCGAATATACTTTGGGAATCATCCCTACCGTAATGCCGACTTTACTCCCTATGTTTCTAAAAACCTTTGTAAGAAGGTATCCCAAAATTAATTTAATTATTAAAGAGCAAAGCACAGAAAGCTTAATACGAAATATACAAGACGGACATATTGATGCCGGAATTGCTGCCACCCCCCTTGAAATCGAATTTATAAAAGAACGCCCGCTATATTACGAACCCTTTGTGGGCTATATTCCTAAGAGTCATACTTTGGCAAATCTGGATAAGTTAAATCCGGAAGATATGGATATTGGGGATGTTCTCCTTCTGGAAGATGGGCATTGTTTCAGGGAAGGGGTACTTAACTTATGTAAGGCCTCCAAAAACAATAAAAATGAGCATTTTCAGCTGCAAAGCGGAAGCTTTGAAACACTTATAAATTTGGCTAATGAGGGGTTAGGGATGACACTTTTGCCATATCTGAATACACTGGAACTGGATGATAAGAAAAAACAAAATTTAAAATATTTCAATAGTCCGTCTCCCGCCAGAGAGGTAAGTCTTATTTATCACAAAAACGAATTAAAAATTCAGATTACGGAAGCGTTAAGAGATGTAATTGCAGGAATTGTTAGAGGAGCTATTGCTTTTCAGGATGTAAAGATCATTAGCCCTTTGGGGAAATAAGGCTATTGCCTCTTTCTGTAACGAAAACTACATTCTTCTATGCAACCAATATAGCTTAATATTAACTCGTTGCTGCTAAGTTTGTAGAAGAATCTTGGGTTTGCTGGGTCACCTGTTTTTGAGATATAAGTAAAAGTAATTTGGTTGTCTGTAATGATATAAGTACCTGCAATAGTACCATCTTCTAGAAACTCACTTTCACGGGTAAAGGTGCCGTCAAGAAAAAAAGTATAGTTATCTAGTTGCTCATTTGGAGACCAATCAACCTCATTACCAGGACTTATTTTAGTGGCTTTAAGATCCCAACTTCCTATTATATTTGAAGTTGAAACGGGAATAAATTCCTCCTCGGCGTCAGTGCTACTGCAACTTAAGCAGCATACAAAAATAAAAGCAAAAAAATATCTCATACTAAGCGGTTTACTTACTGGACACAAAATAAGGATTATGGTTGCTTGTAAAAAAAGAAAAAGAAAAAAGCCACTTGAGAGTGGCTTTTGTTTATAATTTTATATACATCAGACTTTTTTGCAATTCCGGTTTATCCGTTATATACTGTTGCAGCCAAATTTTTAATTCATCAATTTCATTGGGTAGGAGTCTGGAAATTGCCTTTTCTAATTCTTTACAAAACAGTTTTACATCAAAACTAACCTTTTGGAGCACAGTTTTAGTGTACTCAAGCATTGCTTTAGCCATATCTATTTGAATTTTCAGGTTATTGCCCCTAAGTTAACAAAAAAAACCATCTTTATATTGCTCGTAATTCGTTAAAAATTCGATAATTTCATGTTAACATGCGTTTAATGTACTAAAACAAGGCGCTCCCAAATTTTAACAGAATGCAAAAAATAGTATTTTATG
>CAYTDS010000187.1:0-4420 GCA_964436555.1 uncultured Flavobacteriaceae bacterium
GTAAATAATGAGGATTTAGGGAATATCGTTCAATCCATTGCTTTTACAGAGGAGAAGGCATTTGTTATAGCAAATGTCTCAAATAGAATTACAGTTGTAAATCGCTATACTTTCGAGAAAGAAGCAAGCATTACCGCTGGCTTGAACAATCCAAGGTATATGGTAATCGCAAATGGAAAAGGCTATGTAACCAATTGGGGAGATCCAGTAGATGAAACGGATGACTTTGTAGCTGTTGTGAACTTGGAGACTAATACTGTTGAGCAATCCATTGAAGTTGTTTTTGGACCGGAAGAAATTCTTGCAAAAAACAATAAGATATATGTTGCCCACCAAGGAGCTTACGGTTTTAATAATAAAATTTCTGTTATAAATACCACTAATCAGGAGGTAAGTACTACAATAACCGTTGGAGATGTACCCGGGGGTTTACAACTAGACACGACCGGCAATCTTTGGGTACTTTCTTCAGGAAAACCTGACTATAGCGGGGAGGAAACAGGTGGCGTATTGTCAAAAATAGATACCAATACCGATTCAGTGGTTTCTTCCTTTGAGTTTAGTGCTACAGAGCATCCTTCCAGATTAAATTTTGACCATAATAAACTCTATTATTTTTTAATGGGTGGCATTTATGAAATGGAAACATCGGCAACGAGTTTGCCAACAACGACAATAATGGACGGTTTATCTTTTTATACCATGAAGATTCACGAAGGTAAACTTTATGGAACTGATGCAAAAGATTTTGCAAGTAATGGCTCGCTAATTGTTTATGATTTAACTACTAAAACAGAAATCAATATGTATACTGTGGGTATTATTCCCGGAGGAATTTATTTTAATTAGAATTGAAAATTTCTACAAAAAAAGGGGTTGACAATAAAGTCAACCCCTTTTTAAATGGATATCTATTTTTAGAAACTAATATTAATTTCTTTGTCCAAGTACATATTATCTTTTCCGAGAGTAAACATTTTTGAACTTGTAAGTAGATTAATGGGCAACTGAACTGTGAAGTCCCTTTTTGCAGATGTGCCGGTAATTTCCTGAATAGCCCGAGCCAACAAAGGCTCATTGGCATCTCCAAGAATACCTAAATTTGCCAAATCTTCATCTAAAACAATATCAGGGGTTAAACCTTCTGTATAATCAGAAAAGCCATCTGCATTTTCATTTCGACCAACCAAAGGCTGTATCGCCCATTGATTATTAGCTTTTATTCTGTTTTCCCTACTAGCATTGTAGAGATAGCTATTATCTGCATCGTCTACCATGGTAATGGAAAATTCATTTTTACCGGTGGTGGTTGTGCCAATATGAACAACATCAATATAGGGTTCTAATCCATTGATTAAGAGTTCGCTGGCTGAAGCAGTGCTCCTGGTAGCCAGAATATATACTTTGGTAAGATCTAGTGTATTTAGTACAGTACCTGCCTCAGTTTTATCTGCAAAATAATCTTCCAAATCACTCGCTTTAAATTCAGCTTGACGTTTGGCATTCCAGCGTTGACGAATATATAAATCTGTGGTTTTGGTACCATAAATCATACTTGCCAATAAGCGAGAGGAATTAACTGAGCCTCCCGGATTATAACGAAGGTCCAGAACTAAATCGGTTACTCCGTCTGCTTTTAATTGACCGAAAGCCGTATTTAATTGTTCATCAAAATTTCTGGTAAAACCGTTATACATCAGGTACCCAATTTTTTTACCATTTATCTCAAAAGATTTGGTTAGGAAAACAGGGTTTTCAGTCAGACCTTCTTGTTTAGTTAAAACAACCTCTTCATCGGTAGGCGTAACTGTGGAGTTAGCAATTGTTGCCATATTGAGGGTATAGGTATCACTTTCTCCAAAAAGAAGTTCTATATAATTATTAATGGTTAAAGTTTGACCATTTACTCCGGTAAAAATGTCGCCTCTTTTTATGTTCTTAGTAGAGGCATCCGAATTAGGAACAATATATCTAACATATCCAAAAACATCATCACTCCCGGAGAAGCGCACCAATCCAAACTCTAACCCATTGCTTTTAGAAATTCCTGCAAAGTTTTGAACTAATATTTTGTAATCTTCATTTAAAAAACTAAATCGATCTTGAGAGAACAACAGCTCGTTGTTATAGAAAGTTTCCGGATTCTGAAATTGTTCTAAATACTCAGTGTAAGTTGAGGAGTTTGGAAATCTATTATCGGCTAAAACCGGAACTTCTCCTTGCCAAAAATACCAGATATTCATGGCTTTCCACATAAAGTTTTGTACATCAACATTAGCAGAGGGGTCAGGATTCGGTCCTGTTGCTAAATCATCATCATTTTTTTTACAATTAACAAATAGGAATCCAAGCGAAAGAAACAGTATTGAAATTTTTTTCATAGAACTATGGGCTTATTTTTTATTCAAACACAGCAATAACCTTATCATACAATAACTGCGATTATCATCTAATATTATCCTTACGTAAAATATCGCGAAAAGGTTTAAGTCGGTTAGAACTGCTTAACGTTTTAACCTTCATATTTTCGGGAACAGCAATCTGTAATGACTTTGCAGTTGTGCCAGTGATAGCTTGGATAGCGGTAGCCAATAAAGGCTCGTCTGGGTCACCCAACTGCCCATAATTAAACAGATTCTCTTCTAATAAGATATCTGGTATCAATCCTTCTGTGAATTCAGAAAAACCAGCGGCGTTTTCATTAGTTCCAACCAATGGCTGCATAGCGTATTTGTGGTTCGGATTCGCCCCCGCTAAGGTAGAAGTTCCTATATAGGCGTAAGGCGCAGGCAAATCAGGTGCATTGCTAGATTGGAATACCTGATCAGGATTATCTACTAAAGTAATTGAAAATTCATTTTTTCCTCTTGTCGAATCACCAATATGAACAACATTAATGTAGGGCGCCAAGCTATTGATAACATATTCGCTTGCCGAAGCACTATCATCCGTGGCAAGAATATATACTCGTTGCAGATTTAAACTATTCAAGGGTGTCCCTTCTATGTTGTCAACAAAATTGTCCTGAGAACCGAAAAGAGGCTGCCATTTTGCATTCCATTTATCTCTGGAAAGTACGCTACCGGTAAATTGTCCCGTAATTAAACTAGATAAGCGAATAGCAGATTGAACACTACCTCCCAAGTTATAACGAAGATCCAAAACCAAATCGGTAATACCCTGGCTCTTAAGTTCCCCAAAAGCAACATTTAATTCATCATCAAAATTACTCGTAAAACTATTATACATTAGATAGCCAATAGTTGTACCCTCTATAATCTTGGATATAAAAATGGGATTTTCAGTAATTTCGGTTCTGGTGACCTCTATATTAATTCCATTGGGGATTAATGCTCCATTAACGATATCTGCAAAGTTTAAGGTAATGACAGCCGGATTTAATATTTCAAGATTTCCTGAAACAATAAAGCCTTCGGCATCAGTTACCGCAAAAAGTGCAGTCCCATTTACCGCATAAATGATATCACCTCTTTTGATGGAAGTGCCAGCGGCATTAGAACCTGGGATGATATAACGAACAACGGCAATCACAGCGTTGCCACCAGAGGGAGGTCTTGTCAGCACAAATTCTACCCCGTTAGTGGTAAAGACCCCTGCAAAGGAATTAAAGAGAAGATCGTAGTCGTCTACGATAACGCTGAACCTATCTCCAGGAAATCGAACTTCCTGAAACAGTGTCTCAGGTGTTTGAAACTGATTTATAAACGTAACATATGCATTTTCGTCTGCAAAGCGGTCATCGGTTAAATCAGGTACTTCATCCTGCCAAAAGTACCATGAGTTAAGCCCACGCCACACAAAATCATTTATTTCGTTATTTAAAACTACAGGTTCTGCTTCCTGAGGTGGAGGACTACCTGTTTCCGGTACCAGCATATCATCATCGTTTTTTTTACAATTAGATAGTAAAGTACTCATCCCCAGGAATAACAATACATACTTTTTCATAGCTTTTTGTTTTAATATTCCTAAACTTGCTTAAGGCAGAAAATTATCCCAACGTTGGGACAGCTTGCATGTCAACAAGCTAATTTAATATACGGTATCTGAAATAGCTTGGTTTCAATTTCCTAAATTACTTATATTCAAAGGAAATAAAAATAATTTGTAACAAAATTCGATAACTATCGTCTTCCAATTATAAAGCCAAACCAGGAAATAGTAAAAGTCCAATGAAACAAACTGAGTTCTTGAATGTTGTAATGCCTTTTCAGGATAAGTTGTACCGCATGGCAAAGCGTTTGTTAGTATCAGCAGAGGAGGCAGAAGACGCAACTCAGGAAGTTTTATTGAAATTGTGGTCTAAGAAGCACGTAATGGAGCAGTATAATAATGTAGAGGCTTTTGCTATGACGATGGTAAAAAATTTCTGTTTGGACAGATTAAAGTCAAAACAAGC
>CAYTDS010000188.1:0-4406 GCA_964436555.1 uncultured Flavobacteriaceae bacterium
TAAACTTCCATAATAATTAATTCCATTCCCGGGATAAAAAAAGCGAGGTTCTGCTCCTCCAAATGCCGCTGTATTAATTAACACCGATTGAGCATATTTTGCATTAAAAATATTGTTGATTCCAAAATCTGTTCCAACGCTAAATTTAGGTGATAGCTGCTTTTTATAGCCCATTCTGGTATTGAAAACGTTAAAGGAATCACTGTACAGTGTATTTGCATCTAATAATGAAATTTCATCTACAAACTGGTGTGTGGTGTTCATGTACATGCCGTTTGTGTGAGTTAATTGTAAACCCGAATTTACCCGATGTTTTGGAACCCCGGTTAGCGGGTTGCCCGAATAGTCATTATCTTCGTTCACAAAATCAACAAAAACATGATCACTATAGGTGTAGCTGATAAAAGGACTAATTACTATTTTTTTGTTGATTTCAAATTGATATTTTGCATCAACCTCCAAACCCTTATGTCTTGTTTTACCGGCATTTTCTCCCACAAATTGATCATCTCCAACACGCTGTGCTACTAAAAGGTCATTAATATTCATTTGGTAAACGGTTGCCAAAATATTCAGCTTATTGTTCATAAAAAACAAGTTGGAACCAAGTTCATAATTGGTTCCTTTTTCTTGAGCTATATTCGGGTTTATTACCCCGTCCGGGGTTAAGGTTTCAGCAAGACTGGGGTTAGAAAACCCCCTGCCTACATTCGCATATAGCGTATGCCCCTTTATGGTGTAATTTAGCGCCAAACTTGGCAAAATAATAACATCAAAATCCCGGACAGCACTTTTATTAGTATCTCCTGAGTTGAATAAATCACGAAAATCATAAAAGGTTTTATTGATGTTAAGACCGGGCTGTATGAAAAAATTGTCTCTTATAGGGATTGTTAAAGTGGCAAAAGTATTTAGTTGTCTTCGAAACTCCTTATTGTCCGCAAACTGATTGCCTTTTATGCTTCCGTTACCATTGTTTTCCTGATACCGATTTACAAACTCATTCCAATTGTATTCATCCTTGGACAGTTCGGTTCCAAAAGAAAATTTGGTAGGCTTTCCAAGAAAATTAAAATCACCAAAGAACCTTGTTCTTAAGCCAAAGCCATTGGTAAACTCATCGAGAATGCCAAAAGGTCTTGGCTCGTAATGTTCTAAATAAGTATAAAAAATACTTGTTGTATTCTCCAGATGCTCACCAAACGTATGACCAAATGATAGGCCAACAAGCGTATATTTATTTGCTTCAAAGCCCTTTGCGTCCCGCCATGTTGGTGCAGCTTGTCTGGGATTTTCTCTAAAAGCTGTTTGGCCAAGGGAGCTGGGAATCTGAGCGGTATAATCAATATGATTTACCAAAAGCCCTATTTTATTCTTGTCGTTCAAAAAATAGGAAGCATTTAATAAAATACCATCTCTCACAAAGCGATTATTCTCCCGGTAACCGTCTGTTTCTAAATGACCATATTGCAGTCCCAGTGAGAATTTAGCATCGGTATGGGCAAAAGCCAAGGCATTTTTAAAAAGGTTGTATGAACCAACGGTTATGTTATTAGACAAATGTGTAGAGGCCATAGCCTGTACTTTTGAATTTAGGATAATTGCCCCACCTAAATTCGTTCCATAAACAGTTCCTTTGGGCCCTTTTATTACCTCAATTTCGCTTAAACTTTCAAGATCATAGGCTTCAATAATAGAGGACCCGGTGCCATTGGTAACGGGAATATCGTTAAAATAAAGACGTAATTTATCAGTCCCAAAAAGGGTACGGGCTCCCACTCCCCGAATCGTAATTCTGTTCGTATTTAAGGCACCCGATAAGGCATAAACCCCGGAAATTTGATTAATAGACGAAATAACATCTATTGGGCTATAATTTTCAAAAGTTTGGGCACCAATGGTCTGGGAGGGCACAATTCCGGTTGCAGTATTCTTTTTTAAATCATCCAAGAGAATTACTTCGTCCAACTGAGTAACACTGTCCTTTTTTACCTCCTGAGCATACGATACGAAACAGAAAACCAAGAATAATGAGCAAGAAAAAAGTGCTTTCATGAACCGGAATTAAAGGGTAAATGTAACGATTAAAACCGAAAACCTATAGATAAGCCCGCCCGGTACATAAAGGAATCTTGAAAGTCTTCCGGGTTAATATTACGTCCCAATCCGGCATTGAGCTCTAATGTAAATTTTTGGCTTCTGGTAGCCCACTTATTTCCAAGACCTAACCCGAGGGCAAGCGTATTGTAAGAACTAGTTTGTATGGTGTTTGACAGTTCCTTTTCTCCGGAATAATATTGACCGAAAGCCTCTGCAAAAAAGCCGCTTCTGGGGGCATATCCAAAATAAGCCCTAAAATTTGGTCCAATCCCAAAGTTACCATTATAGTCTAAAGCATTATTATCAAAATAGAGCGTACCTCCAATGCTGGTATCTTCACTTAAAAAGTACTCGTAGGAACCCTCAACGGTAGTTGTTGCTAAAAACAAACCAATGTTAAATTTAACTTCATGGTTATTATTGAACCTTGGATAAGCCTGAGCCATAAGCCCGGAAGCAGATAGCAGTAGCAGAAGGGAACCTAATTTTTTCATTTTTGTAATTTATTATTTCTAACCTTAAAAATCAAAATGTGTTCCAAAGTTACAAGTAAATTATAAGAGTCTTATTTCTTGGTTACGCTAAACATTGCTTATTTTAGGGCAAAAAAAAAATTGAAGATAGTATCATATAATGTTAATGGAATACGGGCTGCAATTAGCAAGGGATTTTTAGAATGGCTTCAAGCTGTAAACCCTGATGTTGTATGTCTTCAGGAAATAAAAGCTAATATAGATCAGTTAGATCTTGCTGTTTTCGAAGCTGCAGGTTATGGATTTTCTTTTTGGTATAGCGCCCAAAAAAAAGGATATAGTGGTGTGGCCATTTTATCCAAAATAAAGCCGGATCATGTGGAGTTTGGTACCGGAATAGCCTATATGGATTTTGAAGGGAGAAATTTGAGAGCCGATTTTAACGGAATTTCCATTATGAGCCTTTACCTTCCCTCGGGCACTAACCTGGACAGACTGGACCATAAATTAAACTATATGGCCGATTTTCAGCAGTATATAAATGTTCTAAAAAAAGAATATCCTAACTTGATTATTTTGGGAGATTATAACATCTGTCATAAAGCTATTGATATCCATGACCCAATTAGAAACGCAAATGTTTCTGGATTTTTACCCGTGGAGCGGGAATGGATAGGTAATTTTATGGATAGCGGATTTATTGACAGTTTCCGACATTTTAATTCAGAACCGAATAATTATACCTGGTGGAGTTACCGTGCCAATTCCAGAAATAATAATAAAGGTTGGCGGTTAGATTATGGGTTGGTCAGTGAGCCTCTTAAGGATCGATTGAAACGCTCCATAATCCTATCAGAGGCCAAACACAGTGATCATTGTCCTATCCTTTTAGAAATAGAATAAATGAACCCACCATCATTATTTTAATTATTTAAGGTTACTCCCAACAATACAGGTTAACCGATGAAACGATGAAAATAAACATATGAAATATACACCATTACCCACTACACAATTAGAAGTTAGTAAAATATGCCTAGGCACTATGACTTGGGGAAAACAGAATACGGAGGCCGAAGGCCATGAGCAGATGGATTATGCTGTGGAACAAGGTATCAATTTTTTTGATACCGCTGAACTCTATGCTGTTCCAGTGGAGAAGGAGACTCAGGGGTCAACGGAAAGAATAATAGGCTCTTGGTTTAAAAAAACTGGTAAGCGCGACAAAATTATTTTGGCATCTAAAATTGCCGGCCCTTCCAGCGTTAATAGAAATCATATCCGCGATGAACGATTTTCTAAAAAGGCTTTTGAAAAAGCCATTCATGGAAGTTTGGAAAGGCTGCAGACAGATTATATTGATTTGTATCAGTTACATTGGCCCGACCGCAAGACCAATTGTTTTGGAAAAAGAGGCTATGTTAATGATGAAAATGAAAAATGGGAAGACAACATAAATGAGGTCTTAAAGGCTTTAGAAGGTTATATAAAGGCAGGAAAAATACGCTATATCGGACTTTCCAATGACGTCCCATGGAGCACTATGCGCTATCTGGAAGAAGCTAAGTACAATAATCTTCCTAGAATTGTGTCTGTTCAAAATCCCTATAGTTTATTAAATAGAATCTATGAGATAGGTCTGGCAGAAATATCAATTCGGGAAAAAGTGGGCTTATTACCCTATTCGCCATTGGCTTTCGGTAGACTTTCAGAGAAGTTTATCAAAAAAGCGGGTATAGAAAATGCGAGGATTACACTTTTTCCGGGGATGGCTCGCTATAATGGTGAAAACTCCTTAAAAGCCACTCAGAAGTATTATGAATTGGCACAAGC
>CAYTDS010000189.1:0-4392 GCA_964436555.1 uncultured Flavobacteriaceae bacterium
GGAGAAGAATTAGAAGTAATTTCCAATATTAATGCCCATTTTGTTCAACTTAAGAAAAAACAGAAAAAAGGAGCATTTAATGAAATTGTCGTACACTATTCGGGTCACCCAAAAGAAGCTGTTAATGCCCCATGGGATGGTGGATTTTCCTGGAAGAAAGATGAGAATGGTAATCATTTTGTAGCTACTTCTTGTCAAGGTTTAGGAGCGAGTGTATGGTGGCCCAACAAGGACCATATGTACGACGAGGTAGACAGCATGGCAATTAGTGTAAAGGTCCCTAAAAATTTAATAAACGTCTCTAATGGTCGCTTGAGAAAAGTAGACAATAATGATGACACAAAAACCTACCATTGGTTTGTAAGCAACCCTATAAATAATTATGGAGTCAATGTAAATATTGCTGACTATGTGCATTTTGGAGAAAAATACCAAGGCGAGAAAGGGGAATTAGATATGGACTATTATGTCCTCAGGGATAATCTGGATAAGGCTAAGGAGCACTTTAAAGATGCACCGAAAATGATGGAGGCTTTTGAACATTGGTTTGGACCCTACCCTTTTTATGAAGATAGTTTTAAATTGGTTGAAGTACCCTATTTGGGAATGGAACACCAGAGTTCTGTAACCTATGGGAATCAATATATGAAAGGTTATTTAGGTCGTGACCTCTCCGGCACTGGTTGGGGCTTGAAATTCGATTTTTTAATTATTCATGAATCCGGCCACGAATGGTTTGCCAATAACATTACCTACAAAGATATAGCAGATATGTGGGTCCATGAAGGGTTTACCTCCTATTCTGAAAACCTATTTATTGACTATCATATAGGAAAAGAGGCAGCTGAGGATTATGTTATTGGTCTACGCAAAAATATTAAGAATGATCGACCTGTAATTGGACCTTATAACGTAAATAAAGAAGGTAGCGGTGATATGTATTACAAAGGATCTAATATGTTGCATACGCTTAGAAATTGGGTTAACAATGACCAAAAATGGAGAACTCTGTTACGTGATTTGAATAAAGATTTTTATCACCAAACCGTAACCTCAGAGGAAGTTGAAAAATATATGAGTAAGCATTTGGAATTGGATTTGTCCGGATTTTTTGATCAGTACCTCAGAACGGTAACAATTCCTATATTGGAATATAAAATTGATAGTGGCAGTATTTCCTATCGCTACACCAATAGTGTTCCTAATTTTAGAATGCCACTAAAAGTTTCCGTAAACGGAAATACAAAATGGTTACAACCTACAACGGAATGGAAAACAGAAAGGGTAAAAGGAAAGGCTGTTTCTTTTGAGGTTGATCGGAATTTCTATATAGAGACCAAACAATTATAATGCTTGAAGGAAATAGAAGAACATTATTTTAAAACAGATACCGCCTGGAGAAACTGGCTTCATAAAAACCATAGTTCGTCCAAGGGAGTGTATCTTATCTTTTATGCTGTTTCCCATGAGAATAGCAGTATGCGATGGGAAGAAGCGGTGCGTGTAGCCCTTTGTTACGGTTGGATTGATAGTACAATGAAAAGTCTAGGTGAGGGCAAAAGGAGGCAGTATTTCTGTCCCAGAAAACCTAAAAGTGTCTGGAGTCGTGTGAACAAAAATCATATAATTGAACTTATTGAAGCAGGATTGATGCATGAAAGTGGGTTGCTAACTATAGAAACAGCCAAGCAAAATGGTTCCTGGTTTTCGTTAGATGATGTAGAAAATGGAGTGGTTCCGGAGGATTTAAAAAGCGCATTCAATCGAAATAAGAAAGCACATTTGAATTATCTTAGCTTTACTCCGGGGCAGCGAAAGAGTTATTTATACTGGTTGAATCAGGCAAAAATGAAAGATACCCGAGAGAAGCGGATAGCGGAAATTATTCGCCTGTGTAATGAGAATATAAAATCCCGATAATGAAGATACAGAAGTAATGTACGGAAATAACCCGGTATGACATTTTAAACCAATAAATAGCGAGATATGAAAAGAATGATGTATTTAGCGCTGGCCTTTCTGGGATGGGCATGCGCACAAACTCAGGAAAAAATAAGTGACAGTGCCATCCTTATTTCCAATGTTAGTGTTATTGATGTTTCCAATGGAAATGTTGCTGCAAACCGTCATGTTGTCATTGATTCGAGCAAAATAGTAACTATATCGGAGGCACTCAATGATACCGAAAAATACAAAACCATAATCGATGGAACCGGAAAGTATCTTCTTCCCGGATTGGCGGAAATGCATGCGCATATTCCTCCTCCTGCTGTCGGGGAACAGCGGGTAGAAGAAACATTGTTTCTATACCTTTCCAATGGAGTCACAACCATAAGAGGAATGCTGGGCGACCCTTCTCATTTAGTCTTAAAAGAAAAAGCTGAAAATGGTGAGATTTTAAGTCCCCGTATATTTACATCTAGTCCGTCTTTAAATGGAAATTCCGTAACCACCCCTGAAGAAGCGATGAATAAAGTTACAAGCTATAAAAAGGAAGGGTACGACTTTTTAAAAATTCATCCGGGGATTAAAAAGGAGGTTTTTGATCAGATTGTAAAAACGGCTAACGAGGTGGGGATTACTTTTACAGGGCACGTTCCTGTTGATGTGGGCATACGTCATGCCTTAAAAAGTAAATTTGCCTCTATTGACCATGTAGATGGGTTTTTAGAAGGACTAGTACCCTCTGATACAAAAGTAGCTTCGGATGCCAACGGTTTTTTCGGTTATAATTTTACAAGCTTGGCGGATGCAACTACTATTGATGAACTTGTTCAATTATCTAAAGACAACAAAGTCTGGATTGTGCCTACACAAAGTTTATTTGAACGTTGGTTTGCTCCGGTTAGTTCGGAAGAATTACTGAAGCAACCTGAAATGAAATATATGCCTGCTACCACTTTAAAAGATTGGGAAGAACGAAAAAATGCCTCTATTGATGCGGGTACCGGATTTAACGCAGACCAATGGAATACCTTTATTGCTATTCGAAGACAGTTAATCAAAAAATTACAGGAAAATGGTCATGGCATGTTGTTAGGTTCAGATGCGCCACAGCTTTTTAATGTCCCGGGTTTTTCTATACATCATGAAATTGAAGCTATCGCTGAAGCGGGAATGACGCCTTTAGAAATTATTCAATCCGGAACTATCAATCCGGCCCTCTTTTTTGGGCAAGAAGATTCGTTTGGACTAATTGAAGAGGGCATGGATGTCGATCTTATTTTATTGAATGCCAATCCATTGGAGGATTTAAAAGCTTTGCAGCAAATCTCAGGGGTGGTAGTCCGTGGCAAATGGTTATCCAAAGAACTAATTGATTCAAAACTTGCGGAGATAGCAAACAACGCAGCCACAAACTAAAACATCAAAGAGTATGGTTCTTTTTAAAAAAGACCAAGGAGCTAAAATTATTTTAATATTCCTGATATGTTCAGGAATTTGGTTTTGGTTTCAAAAGCATTAAACCTTTGTGGCTTTAAAAAATTGTCTAGATAAGGTGTTTTTAGCAATTGAGTTAAATTTAGTTGCAATGTTGGTAAAATTTGTTGTCCAGCCCACCGGTTCACTTTTGCGGTCGCTAAAATTATATGTAACTTTAACCTAAAATAAATGAAAATTACTATGGAAAAGCGGAAATTTTTAAAAAATACCTTAATGGCTTCTGCCGGGATTACCTTGACTCCATCGCTATTGGCTAGTGCCTGTAAAAGTGATGAAAAGAAAATTAGCACAGTCGGTCCTACAGAAGAAAGTAATATAGGGGGCGTAACTGTATTTGAACTTCCCAAGTTAGGATACGGTTACGATGCTTTTCCCGATACTATTGATGCCATGACCATGGAAATTCATTATTCCAAACACCACCAAGGGTACACCAATAATCTCAATAAAGCTTTGGAGGAAGCTAATATTACGGGAAAGACCATTGAAGAGATATTAACAATGAATGAGTTGCCTACTGCTATTAGAAATAATGGAGGAGGATATTATAATCACAATTTATATTGGGAGATTTTAGCCCCGGGAGGAGCTATGTCTGATACTTTCAAAGGAAAAATAACACAAGCTTTTGGTTCCGAAGAAGCCTTCAAAAACGAGCTTTCCGATGCTGGAACAAAGCGTTTTGGTTCTGGATGGGCATGGCTATGTCAGGATAATGATAAAAAATTACATATTTGTTCAACGGCCAATCAAGATAACCCATTAATGAAAACTTCAGAACAAATGGGAAAACCAATTCTTGGAATTGACGTTTGGGAACATGCATATTACTTAAAATACCAAAACAAAAGAACCGATTATTTACAGAATATTATAAAAATTATCAATTGGGAAAAAGTTGAGTCCAAATTGTCCTAGTAACCATTTTTGGATTTTTACAATAAAAAT
>CAYTDS010000190.1:0-4385 GCA_964436555.1 uncultured Flavobacteriaceae bacterium
TGGCGTTGTTTGGTATTTTTTTACTTCTTATAAATCCAAAGTTTACTAAATATGAGTTAAGTCTGGAAAAGACACATCTGATAGTCTTGGTAGATAATTCCACTTCAATAGCAGCGCAAGAAGGTGTAAATCAAGTAACTTCAATTTTAAATCAAATCGAAGGAAATAAAGGACTATCTGAAAAATTTAATATAAAACAATATAGTTTTGGATCTGTTCTCAACGATAGCAACAACACTAGTTTTACTGAAAAAAGTACGAACATAGCAAAGGCACTGGCCCAATTACATACAATTTACGGAAAGTCTAACAAGGCGCTAATTTTAGTTACCGATGGCAATCAAACCGTAGGAGAGGATTATGAGTTTAGTAGTAGGGGGCAAAGGTCGCCTATTTATCCTATTGCCGTAGGAGATACGACCAGATACCAAGATCTTAGAATAGATTATATCAACAGCAATAGTTATGCTTTTTTAAGGAATAAGTATCCTCTTGAAATTTTTACATCTTATGATGGTGAAGGTACAATTGTACCAACAATTACTGTGGCCGTGGATGGGAAAACAGTTGCGCAGGAAAAAGTTAGTTTTTCTAAAGCTAATAATTCAAGGGTTACAACGCTATTATTGGAGGCCAATTCAATTGGAGTTAAAAACATCAATGTTTCTATAAGTCCCTTTAATCTGGAAAAAAATGTTTTCAATAACCAAAAACAAGTTGTGGTTGAGGTCATTGATGAGCAGACGAATATTGGTATCATTTCAGATATTGTGCATCCTGATATCGGTGCCTTAAAAAAGGCTATCGAAAGCAATGAGCAACGTTCAGCGACTGTTTTCAAAACGAATACAGACTTTAAAGCTTTTGAAAATATCGACTTGTTTATTTTATACCAACCCAATGCTTCATTTAAATCAATCTATGATTTTATAAAACGAAAAAAGCTCAATACATTCACCATTACCGGACCTCAAACGGATTGGAGTTTTCTCAATTCGGTCCAAAGTAGCTTTAGTAAAGTAAATTATAATCAAATTGAGGAAATCCTTCCGGTGCTAAATCCTTCCTTTTCTAATTTTGATATTTCCAATTTTTCCGTGGCCGGTTTTCCACCTTTGGATGGTACTTTGGGTGAAATTAACATTGCAGTACCAAGTGAAATATTATTTTCGCAGCGAATTATGGGGGTTGATTTGAATGAACCTTTATTAGTGACTATAAATCAGGATTCGGAACGGGAAGCAGTACTTTTTGGTGAAAACATTTGGAAATGGAGGATGCAAAGTTTTCGAAATGACAGGAGTTTCAAAGCTTTTGATGACTTTGTGGGGAAGCTCATACTCTTCTTAGCTACTAATACCACCAGAAACAAATTTAATGTGGAGTACAAAGCGGTTTATCAAGGTAATAATGAAGTTAGAATTACGGCAACCTATTTTGATGAAACCTTTGTTTTTGATGCCAACGCTACTATGGTATTAAAGCTAACCTCTAGAGAAACAGGTGAAGTAAAGGAAGTTCCAATGTTGTTAAAAAGAAATTATTATGAAGCGGACTTAAGCAATTTGAGTGCAGGAGTATATGATTTTGTCGCAACAGTAGCTAATCAAAATTTGTCTAAGTCGGGTAGTTTTGTAATTCAGGATTTTGACGTAGAAAAACATTTTATCTCCACAGATTATTCAAAACTCAATAGATTAGCCAATACAACAAACGGAAAATTATATTTTCCGGAAGAAATAGAAGTCCTGCTGCAAGATGTACTTGCAGATAGTCGGTTTCTGCCAATTCAGAAAAGCAAACAAAATGTTGTATCTTTAATCGATTTTCGGATACTCTTGGTGATTATTTTAATTGCCCTTGGACTAGAATGGTTTATCAGAAAATACAATGGATTAATTTAAACAAATCAAACAAAATCAAATGGACAAATTACCAAAAATTGCGTTGCCCGCAATATTCATTATTATCATTTTAATTATTCTAATTTCAAAATCTGCTGTGACAATTGCCTCAGGACAGGCGGGTGTGTTGTACAAAACATTTGGCGGTGGGGTTGTTACAGATAAAGCTCCTTTAGGAGAGGGATTTCATGTAGTTGCCCCATGGAACCACGTAACTATATATGAAGTGCGGCAACAGGAAGCGTACGAAAAAATGCAGGTGCTTTCTTCAAATGGTCTGGAGATTAAATTGGACGCCTCAATTTGGTTTGAACCCATTCGCTCTAGCCTTGGAAAATTACATCAGGAGAAAGGTGAGGAATACGTGCAAAGAGTGTTATTGCCTGCCATACGGTCGGCCGCAAGAAGCGTTGTAGGACGGTATACTCCGGAACAATTATATTCTAGCAAGAGAGACGCCATACAGGATGAAATTTACCAAGAAACAAAGAAAATAGTAGACGGGCAGTATATTCAGTTGAATGAAGTGCTGGTTCGTGATGTAACCTTACCTCCAACCATAAAAGAAGCAATAGAGCGTAAGCTTCGTCAAGAACAAGAATCTTTGGAGTATGAATTTCGATTGGTAACAGCACAAAAGGAAGCTGAAAAAGTACGTATTGAAGCCCAAGGTAAAGCAGATGCCAATAAAATACTCAGTGCTTCACTTAACGACCAAATTTTAAAGGATAAAGGAATTGATGCAACTCTGAAGTTAGCAGAATCGGCAAATTCCAAGGTTGTAGTCATTGGTGGTGGAGAAGGCGGTATGCCCTTAATTTTAGGAAATAATTAAAAATAGTAGAACTAAATTTTTTTTGAATTAAAATAAATTTTAATTTTACGCCACAATGAAGAACAACAATACACATCATCATTTTTGCACTTGCGCTCAGGCGAGGTAAAAATGTATTGTAGTATTACAAAATATTTAAAACCCGTTTGAGCAATCAGACGGGTTTTTTGTTTACCATAAAGAAAGTGAAATATAACTAATTTACGCATGACAAAAATTAGAATAGCCATACAAAAGGCAGGGAGGTTACACGAAGACTCCTTACAGCTATTAAAGGATTGTGGGATTTCCATTGATAATGGGCGCGACCAGCTAAAGGCTGTTTCCAGAAATTTTCCACTAGAGGTTTTTTATCTTAGAAATGGTGATATTCCACAGTACCTCAGGGATGGGGTTGTGGACATAGCTATAATTGGCGAAAACGTTCTTATAGAGAAAGGAGGAGATATAATTATAGCTGAAAAGTTGGGATTCTCAAAATGTAAAGTTTCTCTTGCTGTACCTAAAACAGTTAAATATACTTCTGTAAAGGATTTTCAAGGTAAAAAAATAGCTACTTCCTATCCAAATACAGTAAAGTCCTATTTGGATAGCAGGGGTGTAACCGCAGAATTACACCTGATTACAGGCTCCGTAGAAATTGCTCCCAACATAGGGCTGGCGGATGCGATTTGCGATATTGTATCCAGCGGGAGCACGCTTTTTAAAAACAACTTAAAAGAGGTTGAAGTGATGCTGACCAGTGAGGCGGTCCTAGCAGTTTCTCCGGGCATTTTGCCTGAAAGAACAAGCATCCTTGAGCAGTTACAGTTTCGGATTCAGTCTGTACTTCGGGCTAGGCAATCTAAATATGTATTGTTGAATGCGCCTAATGAAAAATTGGCGGCCATCATAGCGCTTTTGCCAGGCATGCGAAGCCCGACGGTATTACCTTTAGCAGAAGACGGATGGAGTTCTGTCCATACGGTAATCAACAAAGATAAATTTTGGGAGGTAATTACGGAGTTAAAAAAGGCAGGAGCCGAAGGCATTTTGGTATGCCCGATAGAAAAAATGGTATTATAAAGAGAAATGAACAAAATATACAAACCGGCCAAAGCAGATTGGAAGAAGATATTAAAACGACCCACTCAAAGCGTCTCTGATATAGAAGATATGGTCACTACCATTTTCAAAAAAGTAGAGAAAGAAGGGGATCGAATCATTAAGGAGTATACTGAAAAGTTTGATGGAGTCATATTGGAATCCATTTCCGTTTCGGATTTGGAAATCAGCGAAGCGGTTAGCTCCGTTTCAGAAGAATTGAAAGCCGCTATACTGCTGGCAAAGCAAAATATCGAAAGATTTCATAAAGCTCAGTTTACAGAAAGAGTTGAGGTAGAAACTACAAAAGGAGTGTTGTGTTGGCAAGAAAAAAGAGCCATTCAAAAAGTGGGGCTTTATATTCCCGGTGGAACAGCACCTTTATTTTCGAGCATTCTTATGCTTGCCATTCCGGCTAAATTAGCGGGTTGTAAAGAGATCATATTGTGTTCTCCCCCAAATAAAGAAGGAAAAATTAATCCCGCCATATTATATACTGCGCAATTATGTGGGGTGACGCAAATTTTTAAGGTAGGGGGTATTCAGGCGATTGCCGGAATGAC
>CAYTDS010000191.1:0-2098 GCA_964436555.1 uncultured Flavobacteriaceae bacterium
GTATTTTTGAAGAATTGGAATATGAAGTTGTTAAATTAGATCGGGTGGTTTATGCATCCCTTACCAAAAAGGATCTTCCACGTGGGCATTGGCGCTTTCTTACGGAGCAGGAAATCATTAATTTAGGGATGATTAAATAATACTTTAGGGTCAACCTTAAAAATGTATTTAATCAAAGCAGTTTCTATAGAAATGGTAACTCAGTAAATTAAAATAGGTTTTTCTTAACAACATTACCATTGGTTTTATTCGTATCTATATGTGATGTGCTTATGCAACAAAAACCAAAAAGTCCACCGTAGGCAATTTAATTTATGTGGAAGAAGCGCAATACAAAAGGCATTTTAAAATGGGTACTTCGAATAGGGCTTATTTTTATTGGATTGTTTATTGCCTTATTACTTTTTGTAAGAAGTGAGTGGGGGCAGAACCTCATTATCACCAAAATCACAGATTATGTTAGCGAGCGCGCCAACACTTCTGTTTCATTAGGACGTTTGTACCTAACTTTTTCCGGAAATATCTATTTGGAAGAATTTTATCTGGAGGACAAGGCGGGAGATACGTTGGTTTATGTTAAAGAATTAGAAGCCAATCTTCCTTTTCGGCGACTTCTTTTTGGTAAAGAAATAGCATTAAAATCCCTTGAAGTCAATGGACTTGTTGCGAATGTCAGTAGAGAGGCTGATGACGAAAATTTCAATTTTAGTTTTTTAATTACCGCTTTTAGCAATGAAGAACCAAAGGCAGCGGAAAAGTCAGAAGAATCTCAGAAAATAACCCTCGGAAAACTAAATTTTAAGGATATAAGAATTTCCTATTTGGATGGTTTTCTGGGAATTGAGAGCCAAATAAATTTAGGAAGGTTATTCCTTGATTCCCGTTCAACCGATTTGGATGCCCTACTTTTTGACCTAGATAATTTGGAGTTGGAAAACAGTCGGGTTTCTTATAAACAAACCAAAGTGTTTCCGGTTTCCCAAGACACAACCGAAACTCAAAATCCTTTTTTTTATCTTAAAAGGGGAAGTATAAAAAATGTCAAGGCACATTATGAAGTAGTGCCGGAGAATTTGCTGGCCGACATCTATGTAAGTGAGCTAAACACTGAAAAGTTTGAATTCAATTTGGCAGAGAACAGCTTTGGTATTGATGCTTTTGCACTTGGCAACTCCACCTTTTTTTTGAATCTTCCAGAGACAGACCCCAATACGCAAGAACCAAATCCCGATTCTGCATTTGATTTTGAGTGGCCTCAATTCAATGCCCACTTGAATAATTTAGCACTCAACAACAATGCATTTACTTTAAAATCCGGTATTCTGGATGCTGTGAAAGACACTGATAACCAAGGTTTAGAAATAACAGCTATTTCTTTACAGGCGCATGACATGGTCTATAAACCGGAATACCTCAAATTCAATGTCCGCCAAATGTCACTTAAAGAAACTGAGGGCGTATACCTAAAACGCTTTGAGGTACAAGGGTTAGCAGACGATACCTCTGTCCGCCTTACCGATGTGGTTATTGAGGCAAACAAGAGTTCTTTAAATGGCAGTTTATCTTTAAACTATGCTTCTTTAAAAACATTTATTCAGAATCCGGATCAAGGAATACTTGATCTTAGTCTTCCAAATTTTAAAATAGATTTGGAAGATGTAGTACGTTTTAGTGATAGCTTGGCTCAAAATCGCTATTTCATGAAGGCAGCAGAAAAGCCCTTTGTCGGGCAACTTTACGCCAGCGGAAATCTGGATGCTATTCTATTTAAGAATACGAATGTACGCTGGGGAGCAGATACGGCTCTTGATTTTGAGGGAACCCTTTTAAAAGCTCTAGGAGGGAACGCTTTGGCCTATGATTTCGAGGGCATAAAATTTAGATCTGTTAAGGAAGACCTTGAATATTTCCTTCCCCAGGAATCGAGTATTTCCATGCCTGATAATGTAGTAATTTCTGCGGAAGCTGATGGAAATCTAAAGGCCGTAAATGCTGAAATTGCACTGGAAACCACTTTGGGAAATGCCAATTTGAAGGCTGCCGTAACCATGGGGGAGTTTTATGAATTTGAATCCAACCTAAATTTGGATGAACTTCA
>CAYTDS010000191.1:2198-4375 GCA_964436555.1 uncultured Flavobacteriaceae bacterium
TAACCATGGGGGAGTTTTATGAATTTGAATCCAACCTAAATTTGGATGAACTTCAAGTGGGTAAAATACTTGAAAATGACCAATTGGGCTTGCTTTCCTCAACCATTACCTTGTCGGGGAAGGGAAATACAATCAATGACCTGACGGCAAATCTAAAAGGGGATTTTTCCCGGTTACAAATTAATGGGTATGATTATGCCGGTCTACATCTTGAGGGGAGTACCCTCTTAGGAAAAGGCAATGTGCTTCTAAGCTTTAAAGATGAAAATTTAGATTTTGAATCAAAAACGACATTGGTACTTGATTCCTTAAATTCAAAAATAAATACGGAGCTGAATCTCAGAGGAGCCGATTTACAGGCTTTAGGATTCACCCAAAAAGATGTAAAGTTAAGTTCCGAAATGTATGCCAATTTTAGCGGAAACACTGTTAGTTTTGATTTAACCGGAGCTATTCCAAAGGGAGTTATTGTTTTTGAAGATGGTCAATATAGCATGGATAAAACAGACTTTTCGGCATCCGTTCATGAAGATAGAACCGCTCTGGAGATTAAGGGTGCCATGTTGAACGCTTCCTTGCTATCCAATGCTTCGCCGGAGAGGTCGGTGACTGCAATTAAAAACCAATTGAACTCCTACATCAATGATTTGCAAGAAACCGACTCTATTTCCGGACCTCCTGTCATAGTAGATTTCAAAATGTTGTTGCGGCCGGAGCGATTTATAAACACCGGATTGGTAAGCGGGGATACCGAATTGGATTCCATTACCCTTGCAGGAAACTTTAACTCGAACACAAAATCTTTAAATGCATCACTCCATATACCTCATGCCGCATATGAAACCGGTACGTTGGATAGTTTGCAGGTAACCATTACAGGGAATGCATCTGAACTTATTTTTTCAGCAGGATTGGAAGCTTTGACGTATGATCCTTTACATATTAAAAAGACAAACTTACAAGCAACTCTCAAAGACAAAACCTTATCCTTTGGGTTTACCTCTTTCGATGACACGGAAAAATTGATTGGAGTAGATGGCTTGTTCACCTTTTATACGGATTCTACCTCACTTCGTTTTGAACCCTCCACATTAGTTTTTAACAAACATAAATGGAGCATTCCGGCAACCAACAGTTTGGTATTTGGGAAGAATAGGATACAATTTCAGGATATGACGTTGGAAAGAAACGGAGAAAAACTTGCCTTTACTAATACTGTCTCCGGTATGGAAGAGGAGCATATAGGCGTATTTTTTGAAAACTTTAGGCTGCAAACCTTTCTTAGTTTTCTTAATCCTGATAAGGCTTTGGCAAGAGGTGTGGTGAAAGGGGATTTTATACTTGTAAATCCGTTTGGGGCCTCGGGTGTTGTTGCCGATTTTAATATTGATGAGTTTGGTGTTTTGGAGAATCCCTTAGGGAATCTAACCTTGAATGCCTCATCAAAGGCGTTTAAAGATTATGAGTTTAACCTTGCCTTGAAAGACGGTGCGGTAGATCTGGATTTGAATGGCGATTATGTTGCCGATGTATCAGGAGCTCAATTACATTTAGATTTAAAACTGAACGCATTGCAAATGCAGCTTCTGGAAGGCTTTTCAAAAGGGACTATTGAAGATGGGAAGGGGGCATTATCGGGCATTATTGAAGTTAGAGGAACAACAGTTGCTCCCTTATATAAGGGCAACCTTTCTTTTGATGAGGTAAGTTTAAAAGTATCGGCATTGAATGCTCTATTGCAGATAAAGAATTCCGCCGTTGAAATAGCCAATGAGCAATTGGCATTTAAAAACTTTGTTGTCCAAGACCTAAATGATAATAACTTTACGGTAGATGGTTTGGTGCAGTTCAAAGAAATTAGTAATCCGTCCTTTAATCTTGCTTTTAAGACCAATAAGTTTCAACTTCTTAATTCCGGAAAGGAAGACAATGAACTCTTTTACGGTACCGCAATTATAGATGCCGACATAAAGTTAAATGGAAACCTAAATCAGCCTAAAATTGATGGAAATCTAAAGGTACGGGAAGAAACCAAGGTGACTTATGTGGTTCCAAAATCCCAATTGGATATAGAAGAATCAGAAGGGGTGGTTATTTTTGTAAATCGGGAAGATCCAAATGATATACTTACACGAACTAAAGCGCAGGAATCTACCGAGGCATTTAGAGGGATTGAT
>CAYTDS010000192.1:0-4342 GCA_964436555.1 uncultured Flavobacteriaceae bacterium
ATGGATTTACCGGATACCGCCGTAATCTGCTCCTGCGAGGCGGTAACCAAAGGTCAGCTGTGTTGTGCTGTAAAAGATGGAAACGAGTCATTAAAGGCGATTGCAAAAATCACCAAAGCCACTACCGGTTGCGGGGGATGCAAACCTATGGTGGAAGACTTGGCTAAAGAGACTTTGAAAACTTTGGGTAAGGTTATTAAGGAAGCAATTTGTGAGCATTTTCAGTATTCCAGAAGGGAGCTTTTCGATATTGTGAAAATGAGAGGTATTCAGGATTTTGACGAACTGTTGGATGAGGTGGGATCGGGTCACGGTTGCGAAGTATGTAAACCTGCGGCGGCTGCCATTTTTGCAAGTATTTATAACGAAACGGCAAACAGACAAGAAACCATTCAGGATTCCAACGATCGCTTTTTGGCCAACATCCAAAGAAATGGAACGTACTCCGTGGTACCGCGTGTGGCAGCAGGGGAAATAACCCCCAAACAGTTGATGGCTATGGGGCGTATTGCCCAGAAATATGATTTATATACCAAAATAACAGGCGGTCAGCGTATAGATATGTTCGGCGCCAAGCTTCATGAGCTTCCTTTAATTTGGGAGGAACTAATTCTGGAAGGTTTTGAAACCGGACAGGCCTATGGAAAATCCCTTCGTACGGTAAAGAGCTGTGTAGGATCTACCTGGTGTCGCTATGGTATGGACGAGAGCGTAAGCTTTGCCATAGAGATAGAAAACAGGTACAAAGGCATCCGGTCTCCGCATAAGATAAAAGGCGGGGTATCGGGCTGTATCAGGGAATGTGCTGAAGCGCGAAGTAAAGATTTCGGATTTATTGCTGTTGAAGGGGGATGGAATGTGTATATCTGTGGGAATGGCGGTGCCAATCCCAAACATGCAGAACTGCTGGCAGAAAAAGTCACCAAGGAACAGGCCATTACCTATGTGGACCGCTTTTTAATGTTTTATATAGAAACTGCACCACCATTGACCCGAACCGCTTCCTGGTTAGACAAATTGGATGGAGGTATTACCTATGTGAAAGATGTGGTAATACATGACTGTCTTGGGATTGCCGATAAATTGGACAAGAGTATGCAATATCTGGTAGATACATACAAATGCGAATGGAAAGAAGCTGTTGAAAATCCGGAGATAAGAGCCAGATATACCCATTTTGTCAACTCAGAGGAAGAAGATGAGAGTATCAAGTTTGTTTCATTACGGGATCAAAAAATGCCGGCACCTTGGGTTTAAAACAATACCGAAAACGACATGGGTGGTTTCGATAAACTCAACCACCAAGGGAATTTCCTCAATTGAGGTCATTGTCATAGATAGCTTCGACATGCTCAGCCCCCGGGGGGTGACAGAAAGCACATCATTTTAATTATATGCCTATTTAAAACCTGTTTAACAATAAAATCCAAAGATATGAGCGATACCTTATTTCATCCCTCCGGAACCGAAGAAGTACAGAACGTTACTTTGTGGTACAAAGCTGCAGAAATTTCAAAATTTCCTAAAAATGGGGGAGCCTGTGTAAAGTACAAAGACAAACAGATCGCAGTATTCAATTTTACCCGTGAAGGTACTTGGTATGCCTGTCAGAACCAATGTCCCCATAAAATGGAGATGGTTTTATCCCGGGGAATGGTAGGCGAGGAACAGGGCGAACCCAAAATAGCTTGTCCGATGCACAAAAATACCTTTTCACTAAAAACCGGAGAGCATTTAAATGGCACTTTAGGCAAGATTGAAACTTTTCCGGTGAAAGTGGAAGATGGTTTTGTGTATCTTGGTTTTTCTGAATAGCTTTGGTACAAACCGCATCAATACATGTCCGTAGATAAACTACATAAAGCCTTCGCCCTTTTTGACCAAGCCAATACGCAAGACCCCAATGTGGAGGTTTTTGAAGGAAAAAGCTATCCGAAAGAACTCCTGTATGCCATTCGGATGACTGATAGACTAGACACCTTTGAGCCCGAGGCATCGGAACCCTTAAGGCTTACCGCACGCTGCCAGCATATTTGCAGATGGGAAATCCCAAGAGAATCTTATCCGATGGATCGTCCGGGATATTTAAAATGGCGACAAGATTTAAAGAAATTCCATGCCGAAAAGGCGGGCCAAATACTGCGGGAAGTAGGCTATAGTCGGGAAATCATAGAAAAGGTAGCTTTCTTACTGGAAAAAAAGCAGTTAAAAAAGAATCCCGAGACTCAAACTCTAGAAGATGTAATTTGTCTGGTCTTTTTGGAATTTTATTTTGAAGCTTTTGCAAAAAAATATGAAGAAGATAAGCTGGTTGATATCCTTCAAAAAACATGGCGAAAAATGTCTGAAAGGGGTCAAGCCACCGCCTTGAAACTACCACTGAGCCCCAACGCTTTGGACTTAATCGGCAAGGCAATGCAGGGGTAGCAGACACCGCTATGCATGAGGGTAACTCATTTGGAATATGGACAAAGACACGCTACACCAACCTATAGATACGGCTACGTTTCAAAGAATGCGGAAATGGTATGTCTTAGCTTTGGCCGCTATTGCTCTTAATATTATCATTGCCCAAATTCTTATCCAGGCACATTTGAATTCCCAATTGAATGATTCCAGAGTAATAAATGTAGCAGGGAGGCAAAGAGCATATAGCCAAAAGCTGGTAAAAGAAGTGCTTTTACTCAACACGGTCAGTACAGAAATCCAACAAGAATCAAGCTTTAAAGAAATACACTACACCTTGTCAGTATGGAAAATGTCGCAGTATGGGCTACAGTTCGGCAATGATTCTTTGGGGCTTCCTAAAGAAGAACATACCGAAATTTTAGATCTTTTTCGCAGATTAGACCCCCATTACACAGCTATGGTAGAAGCAACAGAAAACATTCTTCAGCATATCAACGAGACGGGCGAATGGAACACAACTCAAATTCAATCTAATTCTTTAGTACTTCTTGAAAATGAAAGGTACTTTTTACAGATGATGGATAACATTGTAAATGAATATGATAAAAGAAGTAAGGAACAACTACAGAAACTAAAATATAAAGAATACCTTTTACTGGTATTCTCTTTACTAATTTTAATGCTTGAAATGTTGTTTATTTTCAGGCCTCTTTCCATTCAAATACGAAACACCATAAAAAACCTGATTAAAACGCAACAAAAATCCGAAGCCGATACACAGGAAATAAAACGTCTTTTTTCCGAAAAGGAAAAGTCGCTACAGGAATTACAAGAGCTCAATTTTGTTATCGATAATGCTGCGCTTTTCGCCAGCACAAAGAACGATGGCAGCGTAGTATTCATCAGCAAAAAATTTCTGGATCTGTTGGGTTATACCAAAGAGGAAATCAACAAACCTTTAGCAGAAATATTGACCACTGATGAAGGTCAGCAATTGTACCTTAGAGAGGTTTTTAAAACCAAAAGAAAGCATATCCGCTCGGAGGAAATAGGAATAAAAACGCTAAAGGGAGAAGAACTTTGGTTGGATATGTCCATTATCCCTATGCATCAATCTACCGGGCATCAAAGTGTGCTGATTTTATGTTCAGATATTACAGAACGGAAAAAAACACAAATTCAGGTAGCCAAATTAACAAAGGAAAATTATGAAGAGCGTATTAGACAAAAACAACTTCAGGCCAGTCAGATTGTAGAAGGTCAGGAAGAAGAGCGCAAACGGATTGCCAAGGATATTCATGACGGTATTGGCCAAATGCTGACTGCATTAAAATTTAACATCGAGTCCATCAACTTAAAAAACAAAGAAAAGTCAGCCGAAAAAATTGAGTACCTTAAATTACTTACCACCGATTTGATAAAGGGCGTGCGTACGGCAACGTTTAACCTAACACCACCCGAACTCAACGATCATGGAATACTTCCTGCCTTTCAAAAAATGACACAGGAACTCTCCAAACTTACCGGAAAGAATATTTTGTTCGAGAATAAAATAGAGGGAAATATCCGTTTTAATTCTCTGGCAGAGACCAATATGTATCGGGTGGCACAAGAAGCCGTAAATAATGCCATAAAATATGCAGAAGCCAATTATATTTTGCTTTCCGTAAATATTGGGGATGGTATATTCAGTATAGTGATAGACGATGATGGAAAAGGTTTTGATGATACTATTTTGGACAAAGCACCCAAAAATACCAGTGAAGGGGGGATGGGATTATTTTTTATGAAGGAAAGGATGAGTTATATTAATGGACGCTTGTTTATCAATTCTATTCCGGGAAAAGGAACACGGGTTACCATTAACTATAAAACTGAGGCATCCGACATGATTTAAATAGTCTCTAAACACACAGGGCAATGATTATTTAAG
>CAYTDS010000193.1:0-4336 GCA_964436555.1 uncultured Flavobacteriaceae bacterium
TTAAATAAATTCTGGTGTTACCTTTTCGTTTATATATACAAGTATTCTATTTTTAATAGTATAGCCCATAGCTTTTAAAGCGTCTGCATAGGTCTGTAATTGCTGGTGATAGCGGATATCTTTTTTACCTGTTTTAAAATCAATTAAGGTAAGCTCATGGCCGTGAATTACCACTCTATCAGGGCGTAAAATTAAACCATTTTCTGTAATGATATCCTTTTCCCTCTTTACCGTACTTCCAGACTCGAAATAGGATTTTAATTCAGGGTGCGCTATAACTTGAATAACCTTTGCCTTTAAATCTTCAATCTCTTTTGATTCTATGTCTCCATTTCTTATTAAAAGTTCAAAAGCCTTGTGTAAATCCTGAGATGTATCAATAAGGCTTAACAGTTTATGGATTAAATTGCCCCGGTTTAAAGCTTCTTGTCTGTCTGTTTCCCATAATGACCCCGATTTGGCAAGTATTTTAAAAGCAGGTCTTTCTTTATTGGTGGTTTGGAAAGGAATATGGTATTGTTTAATTTGAATAGTATTGCTGAAATTGTATTCAAGATTACCGAAGGTATAAGTGGTTTGATTTTCATTCCAAAGCCCCTTGAGTTTTAAAAAATGTATAAAAAGACCGGCGTAATTGTCGGTTGCATAAGCGTTCTCTTTGTTACTCTTTTTTTGGGTAATAACATAAAGTGCCTTCACTGCACGGGTCATTGCAACATAAAGAAGATTAAAGGCATCCAACTCTTGTTTTTCATTTTCTTCATAGAAAACATGTTCTGCAGTTTCACTATAGTTGGGCACTTCATTTTTCTTGTTAATAAGCAACTCATCAAAGTCATTAAAATGCTCTTTTGCTACCGGTAACCATAATTTGGATTCCTGTCTCGGGTAAATAAGCGTATTTGCATAAGGAAACACAACAAAGGGAAACTCTAAACCTTTGGATTTATGAATGGTCATTATGTTTATAGCATCTACGTTTTCCGGAGCTACGACGCTCAAGGTTCCTTTTTTCTTTTCCCAGTAGTCCAAAAATACACTAATGTTGGTGCCTTCCTTTTCTTCTACATCAAGCACGGCATCCAGTAAAAATGTGATATAGGCAGTAGTGTTTTGAACCAGATTAAATTGTCTTATAGCGCATTCCAAACCGTCGAATACAGAAGATTGTCTTAAATAATCTAAATTGAAAAGGTATTCTTTTTTCAAAAAATGAGTCAATTGGTACAGGTTGTCGCTGATTAGTTTATGTTGCTGGGCGCTGTCAGCGGTAAGGAACAGTAGAATCTCATAAGCAATACTCCAGTTTTCAGGGTCTAAGCTGTAACGCAACAGATTAATTAGAAAATTTACTTGAGGATTGCTTCCAAGTAAAAGAGTTTCCGAGGAGACCACAGGGATATTAATTTGCATTAACTCCGATGCCAAGATAATACCGTGTTCTTTTTTTCTAGTCAGAATACAAATATCCTTTAATGCGTAATTTTTTTCTAGTATTTCGTTAATGATTTCCAGAACATTTTTGAAATAAAGCTTGTCATCATCATCATTTTCATCTATAAAATTTAGTTTTACCGAACCTCCCTTTAAACTATTGAATTCTTGTTTGTTTCCATTAATAAATAATTCACTGTAAGATCCATTATTTAAAAAGGGACTCAAAGCAGTAAAAAAGGCATTATTAAATTTTATAATCTCCTCATGGCTGCGGTAGTTTTTTGGCAAGAGATGTATTTGAGGGGCTGTTACAAAGGGATTTTTCTCAAAGTTGATTAGGTTTAAGAACTGCTCTGCCTGCCCACCTCGCCAGCGATAAATGGCCTGTTTGGGATCGCCAACCAATAACAATGATCCTGTTTTACCATTTTCATCAATAGTATCTAAAGCGTTACCTATTAACGGCATTAGATTATTCCATTGCATTTCTGAGGTATCCTGAAATTCATCAATAAAATAATGGCGGTACTTTTCTCCCAGACGCTCAAAAATAAAGGGCACGGGCTGATCTTTTATTTCATTGGAGATAATGGAATTAAAAGCAGAAATGGGCAATAAATCCCGTTCTTTTTCAAGAGTTTTTAGTTCCAACCGAATAGCATTAAGTACAGTTAACGGCACTATATTTCCATACGCATTTTTAAATAATTGAAGGCTGTAGAACCCGTTTTTTATTGTATTGAAATTACTTATGAACTGCGGAAACAAACCATCTATAACATTTTTGGTATCGACGGGGCATTTTTGATTATAAAGCGGAGTTGTCTCAAAGTTCTGTTTCCAAGAGGCTTTAAAATCAATAGTAAAATCGCCTTCATGAATCTTAAGCATAAATAATGGAAAGGAGCTTCGCGTAAAATCGGTAAACTCTAATCCATTTTTTTGTATTAAATAGATGGATTGAGATGCTGCTTCCTTTATGTCCTTTTCTAATCCTGAAATCCTTTCAAGCAAAAGCTTCTTCAACTCAAGGAAATCCGTTATGGTTTTATTTTCAAGATTTGCAATATGGCTGCGATGGTTTTCATCAAATACTAATTTTCCTATCTTATTTAAATCAAAGGCGATATCCCAACTTTTATCTCTATCAATTTTTTCCAAGGCAAAATCCAATATTACTTTCGTCATTTGGGGGTCTTGTCCTGCTTTATCCAATAATCTGTTTACTGCTTCATCCAATAAAATATCCAAATCCAAAACCACCTCAAAGCTTTGAGATAGTTTGAGGTCTCTGGCAAAGGTTCTTATTACGCGATGAGTAAACTTATCTATGGTTGATACATCAAAAAAAGAATAATTGTGGAGTATTTCCTTTAAAGTATTTTTGGCTCTTTGCCGTAAGGTCTTGAAATCTATTTGCAGTTCTTTCTGAATATCAATAAACAGGGCAGGAGCTTTCTCTAAATCCGTTATTTTACTAAACTCAAACAAGCTACCAAGTATTCGCTGTTTCATTTCGTTTACAGCTTTGTTGGTAAAGGTAATGGCTAGAATATGCCTGTAAGTTTTACCCCCATGCGCTGATAGCACTATTTTTAGATACTCCTTGGCAAGAACATAGGTTTTGCCGGAACCTGCGGAGGCATTGTAAATTTTGTAGGGATTCATCATCACCTATTTTTAGGGGTAAAATACGGAATATTAAATGGTTCTTAACAAATTATTAGGGGAATTTGTTTCTTTAAATTGTAATTTTGAAAAAGAGTATTATTTAACTAAAAACACTAAGATTATGGCTTTTGAATTACCAAAATTATCATATGCATATAATGCATTAGAACCACATATTGATGCTAGAACCATGGAAATACACCATACAAAACATCATAACGCGTATACCACGAATTTAAATAACGCTATTGCCGGAACAGATTTGGCCGACAAAACAATCGAAGAAATACTTAACAATTTAGACTTATCTAATGGGGCGGTTAGGAATAATGGCGGAGGATTTTATAATCACAATTTATTTTGGGAAATTATGTCTCCTAATGGTGGCGGAGAACCTTCAGGAGATTTGGCAGAAGCTATTAAAACAGCTTTTGGTTCTTTTGAATCCTTTAAAGACGTTTTTTCAAAAGCAGCAGCTACGCGCTTTGGCTCCGGATGGGCATGGTTATGTGTTCAAAAGGGAGGTAAGGTAGAGATTTGCTCTACGCCAAATCAAGACAATCCTTTAATGCCTAATACGGGCTGCGGAGGTTTTCCAATTTTAGGATTAGATGTATGGGAACATGCTTATTATTTAAATTACCAGAATAGAAGACCAGATTACGTAAGTGCTTTCTTTAATGTAATCAACTGGAAAAAAGTTGAAGCACTATACAAATCCAACAAGTAAGGATTTAATTACCGTTAAAAATAAGTTGTTTAAAAGGCCACAGATAAAGTTATGTGGCCTTTTTGCTTTTTTAATAGAAAAGGGCGGAGAAATCTCCACCCTTTTCATCCCAAATCTTACCATAAACTTAACCTACTTATGCTATGGCAATACTAAATTACTGGTATTGCTAGAGATTACAAAGTAATTTTAATTATTTTAAGAATTAAAGGAGGTTATTGTTCCCTGTGAAATGTTAAACCATTGCACTAAAGATATTTTAATTAGTTGATTTTCAGGGATAAAAATAAAAACTATAGCAAGAACTCTATATTTTGAAAAAAGGAGTGTTTCAATTTATTTGTAAAAATAAGTTAAATAGTTATTGATATATATCAATTTTAGAATGAAGTAGTTGTAGCAGTGAAGTAAAGTAAACTTTCAAAAATAAAAGGCGGAGATAAACTCCGCCTTTTTCCCCAAATCTTACCATGAACTTAACCTACTTATGCTATGGTC
>CAYTDS010000194.1:0-4273 GCA_964436555.1 uncultured Flavobacteriaceae bacterium
CGAATAGGAGACAGAATTAATAATTACTTTTGCATCTTAAAATTTTTAATCGAATGATCGATTTAGGCAGAAAATATATATTTGATTTTGACAGTACATTAACTAGAGTGGAGGCTTTAGATGTATTAGCAGAAATTACACTTAAAGGTAGGTCTGATAAAGATGAAATTATTAGGGAAATACAGAAGATTACCAATTTGGGAATTGATGGCGATATTTCTTTTACTGAGTCTCTAGAGCGTAGAATAAAACTATTAAATGCGCATCGGGACGATTTGGTCGGATTAGTGGCAGAGCTACGCCAAAAAATTTCAAAGTCCATCCAGTCTAACAAGGATTTTTTTCATAACTTTTCGGAAGATATTTACATAATTTCATGCGGGTTTAAAGAATTTATTGAACCTATAGTTGAGGAGTACAATATTGCTGCAGATCGGGTTTTTGCCAATACATTTAAGTTTGATGAAGCTGGGAATATTATTGGTTTTGATGAAGCAAACGTTTTGGCTACTCATAACGGAAAAATACAATGCCTTAAAAATCTGGACTTGCAAGGTGAAGTACAGGTAATTGGAGATGGTTACAGCGATTATGTTATGCGTGAGGCAGGTATAGCGGATAAATTCTTTGCGTATACTGAGAATGTACACAGAGAAAAAGCGGCAAATAATGCCGATTATATTACCCCTAATTTAGATGAATTTTTATTTGTGAACGATTTACCAAGAAAAATATCTTATCCAAAAAACAGAATAAAAATTTTGTTGTTGGAAAACATTCATCCGGCTGCCTTCACAAATCTTTCTGAAGACGGATTTTCTGTGGAACTTGCAAAAAGCAGTCTTCCGGAAGAAGAATTAATAGAAAAAATTAAAGGTGTTCACGTTTTAGGAATTCGATCAAAAACACAGGTAACACAAAAGGTTTTAGATGCAGCCGATAAGTTAATGGTTGTTGGAGCTTTCTGCATTGGTACTACGCAAATAGACCTAGATAGTTGCAAAAGAAAAGGGGTAGTTGTTTTTAATGCGCCTTACAGCAATACGCGTTCTGTAGTAGAATTGGCTATTGGAGAAATTATTATGTTAATGCGAAGTGTTTTTCCGAGAAGTACAGAAATCCATAGTGGACGGTGGAATAAAACCGCCGCTAATTCCAGAGAAGTAAGAGGCAAGAATTTAGGAATTATTGGTTATGGAAATATTGGAAAACAGCTGTCTGTATTAGCGGAAGCATTGGGTATGAGAGTTTATTATTATGATGTTGCGGATCAATTGGCTTTGGGAAATGCAAAAAAATGCAACACTTTAGAAGATTTACTTAACGTTTCTGATATTGTGACTTTACATATTGACGATAACAAAGCAAATAAAAACTTTATCAGTGAACGCGAAATTAATCAGATGAAAGACGGCGCCATGTTGATTAACCTTTCCAGAGGCTTTGTTGTAGATATCGAAGCTTTAGCCAATGCGTTAAAAGTTGGCAAGCTGGCAGGTGCTGCGGTAGATGTTTTTCCGGAAGAGCCTACGGGTAATGGAGAATATTTTACTGAACTCCAAGGGCTATCTAATGTTATTTTAACTCCACACGTTGGTGGTAGCACCGAGGAAGCTCAGCGGGATATTGCGGATTTTGTTCCCAACAAGATTATGGATTATATCAATTCCGGTAACACTGTAGATTCTGTTAACTTCCCCAATATTCGATTACCCAAGCAAACCAATGCGCATCGATTTCTGCATATTCACAGAAATGTACCTGGAGTAATGGCTAAAATAAATGAAGTTTTGGCGCGTTTTGAAATGAACATAACAGGACAATATTTATCCACAGATAATGAAGTGGGTTATGTTATTACCGATTTGGATAAGGAATACAACAAAGAAGTGCTAAAAGCGCTAAAAAATATAGAAAATACCATAAAGTTTCGGGTGTTATACTAAGGGCTATTGATGATGATAGGGCTCATTTTTTAAAATGGTAAAAGCCCTGTATAGTTGTTCAACAACAAAAAGTCGCACCATTTGATGTGAAAAAGTCATTTTAGAAAGGCTTACTTTTCCTTGTGCTTTTGAGTATACCGCTTCGCTAAATCCGTATGGCCCACCGATAGCAAAAACAAGTTGTTTAATTCCGGAACTCATTTTGTGTTGTAGATAGCCCGCAAATTGAATTGAAGAATAGTCTTTCCCGTTTTCATCGAGCAAAACTAGCATGTCTGTAGAGTTTATTTTTTTAAGCAATGCCTCACCCTCTTTTTGTTTTTGTTCTGCTTCCGATAAGTTTTTGGCGTTTTTAAGATCTAGAATCATATCAATTTCAAATTTTACATAGTGCAGAAGTCTATTCTCATAAACCGCAATTAAACGCTTAAGTTCTTCGCTATCCGTTTTTCCAATTGCAATTAATTTTATGGTCATACTTCAAAGTTATAATTTTGAAAACAAACCATTAAACAATTGGCGACTAAAATGGTATTTGTTTTAGTAAATTAGCATAGTAAAAATTAATTTCGAATGCTCTCTAAAGAATACTTTCAAAAAGAAATCAATAGTATTATTAAAAATGCACTTAGGGAAGATGTTGGAGATGGTGATCATAGTTCTCTTGCCTGTATTCCCACGAATGTACAAGGAAAAGCAAAGCTTTTAGTCAAGGATACCGGTATGCTGGCGGGAATTGGTTTTGCTCAACAGGTGTTTAAACAAGTGGATAAGGAACTAAAATTAAACATTCTGATGTGTGATGGAACCATGGTTAAGCCGGGAGATATAGCTTTTTTTGTGGAAGGCAGTACCCATAGCATTTTAAAGGCTGAGCGTTTAGTTTTAAATGCAATGCAGCGCATGAGTGCTATCGCCACAAAAACCAAATACTTCGTGGATTTGGTATCAGGTACAAATACCAAGATTTTAGACACTAGGAAAACTACTCCCGGTATAAGGGCTTTGGAAAAATGGGCAGTAAAAATTGGAGGTGGTGAGAACCATAGATTTGGACTTTATGATATGATTATGCTAAAAGACAACCATATCGATTTTGCTGGTGGTATTACTAAAGCCATCGCAAAAACAAACGAATATCTTAAAGAAACAGGTAAGGATTTAAAGATTATAGTTGAGGCGAGAAGTTTACACGAGGTAATAGAAATTTTGGAGTCTGAAGGGGTATACCGCATTCTTCTGGATAATTTTACCATAGATGATACTAAAAAAGCTGTAACAATCATCAAGGGAAAATGTGCAACGGAGTCGTCTGGAGGTATATATGAGAATAATATTAGGAAGTACGCAGATTGTGGAATAGATTATATTTCTTCAGGAGCAATTACACATTCCATTAATAACATGGATCTTAGTTTAAAAGCTGTATAAATGTCAGTCGAAATTGAGGAGAAATTAGAGAAAATCCCCGTAATAAATTGGTTGGTAAGACTCATGAAAAGAATAAAGCTTCCAGGCTTTGAGGGTCTTTCTCTTTATGATCTCCTTGAATTATACATTTCCGGAATTATTTTAGGGGCTTTGTCCACCAGAGCAAGTGCCATAGCTTTTAGCTTATTCATGGCACTATTTCCACTTCTGATTTTCTTCGTCACATTGATACCATTTATTATACCATACGTAAGTGTAGGGAATGAAGATTTTGATTCGCAGTTCCTTTTCTTTTTAGAATCATTTTTTCCAACAGCAACAGGGGATTATTTTACGGAAATTTATCAGCAAATTAAAGATCAGAAAAGAAGCGGTTTACTTTCATCGGCTTTTTTTATGTCCATTATATTAATGACTAACGGAATCAGTGCTATTTTTGAAGGTTTTGAAAATTCATACCATGGGGGTTTGGCTCGTAATTTTTTTAGACAATACGCTTACGCACTTATGGTTGGTCTACTATTGTCTCTGCTACTGATTACAGGAGCAATAATTTATGTTTATTTTGAGTTTTATGTGTTGAATTATTTCAGTGAATTTGCTGCAAGGGCCAGAGGCTATGATTTAGCAGAAAATAATTTAGTGGGTATTACCCTCGGTAAAATTGTGTTTTTTACAATGTTGTCCTACTTAACTACGGCCATACTTTATTATTTCGGAACCGCAGAAGGCAAAGTTGCTCGTTTTTTTTCTCCGGGTGCTCTTATGACCACCTTATTATTCTTGACTACATCCTATTTGTTTGGTGTATATGTTGAAAAATTTGCTCGGTATAATGAGTTGTATGGGGCACTCGGCGGATTATTAATTTTAATGGTGTATATCTGGTTAAATTC
>CAYTDS010000195.1:0-4268 GCA_964436555.1 uncultured Flavobacteriaceae bacterium
TGAGGTTAAATACAGATTGTCAGGAATTGGCCTATGTTTTGAAACCTGAAGAAAAGGAAGCTCCCCAATTTCTAAAAGATGGCTTGAAAGCCGGTAATAAAGTTCAAGACTTTTTAACAAAGAATATGATTGTAGGACGCACAGGCAATGAAATTTTGGCAACGGCACTCAAGGAAGCTAGGGAAGCCGGATTGCGACCCTCAATTTACACACATCCCTTAGGCACTTATGGGCATTCTGCCGGAACAACGATTGGTATGTGGGATGCGCAAGAAGGTGTAATGCGGGATGACGGCGAAAATTATCCTTTAAATCCGAATACAGTTTATGCTATAGAATTAAACACCACTATTACTATTCCGGAATGGAAGCGCGATATTCGCATCATGCTGGAAGAAGCCGGCTACTTCGGAGAAAAAGGTTTCCGGTATGTAAATGGGCGGCAAACAGAGCTTTTACTAATACCAAGAATAAAAGGACATCAGGGAAATTAGTAGTAAACGGTTATTTTTCTTACATATCTTTTTTTTTCTTAACTTAACATAAAAATATTTTGTTATGAAAATTGTATTAACCGTGCTACTTGCCTTTGTATGGTATCTTGGCTCTGCACAAAAAACCATTGAAGGTATTGTCAATGACGGCAAACAGCCCATTGCCAATGTAAGTGTTGCCATTCAGGGCAATTCTATAGATACTCAAACAGATACCGCAGGAAAGTATCGTATAACTGCAAAGCCCGGGGATGTGATAGTCTTCAGTCACCTAGGTATGCAAACCATCGAAATTGTAGTGGAAGATGTAACTCAAGTTCTGAATATTAAAATGTGGCCTAAGGTAGAAGAGCTGGATGAAGTGGTTGTTCAAAAAAGACGCACCAAGAGTCAATTTGATTTGGAGTTAGACTACGGAAATAACAAAAAGCTTATCCGAACCGCATATGGGATAATAGATACGGAATCTTCTCCTTTTCGTATACCTACTTTAGAAGGCGATAATTTTAGTCTCAGAGGTCTTAATATACTGGATGCCTTAAGAGGTAAATTCGCAGGAATTACTGTCTTTAGTAATCTTGATGGTACCGGATCAGTATTTTTAAGAGGTGGAGGCTCTATAGGTAATAAGGTTCCAGCCATATATGACGTGGATGGTCAAATTTTCAATGACCCTCCTACATGGCTTTTCCCGGAGAATATTGAAAGATTGGCCATACTACCGGGTTTAGCTGGAACAACACGATATGGAAGCGTTGCTGCAGGCGGAGTGGTAGTCATAAATACTAAAATCTCTAATTACCGTCCAGACCCTGAAACGCAAAAACCTTATGATTTTGCCCTATTACGAAATAATTTATACAACGAAAAAGCCCTTAACAGTGCAGAAGTTCTTAGGAATGCTCCCAATTATTTAAAAGAGTTAGCTACCGCCAAAACAAAAGATGAAGCCCTTGCAGTTTATTCAGCATACAATAAAAGTTTTCAAAACTCAATGTACTTTATTCTCGATACATTTAATAAATTAAACAATGAGTTGGGCGAGAAAGAGGCCGCTGAAAGAATACTAGCAGATCATAGACATTTATTTAATGAGAATCCATTGGCATTAAAAGCTTTAGCTTACCATTACCAAGCCAATGAGGATTTTGAAAAAGCCAATGGTATCTATAAAGAAATATTTGGACTCAGACCAAATTATGCGCAGTCCTATTTTGATCTAGGGAATAGTTATCAAGAAACAAAAGATTTTAATAAAGCTCTAGCCATATATGCTCGATATAATCATTTAATAGAAGAAGGGCTTCTAGAAAAAGATGACGATGTTTTTTCAAAAATTATGGATAGAGAACTCAATAATTTGTTGAGTTTGGAGGGCAGAAGTCTAATTACAAATAAAGATAAAAAGCAGTACACTCTGGAAGAAGAGTTTGATGGCACCCGCTTGGTCTTTGAATGGAATGATAGTGAAGCAGAGTTCGACCTTCAATTTGTAAATCCTACCAAAAATTATTTTACATGGCAACATACCCTTTATGATATGCCGGAGCGTATTAAAACTGAAAAGCAACTGGGCTATTCCACCGAAGAGTATTTAATTGATAATGAGTTAAATGGTCTTTGGCAAGTAAACAGCATTTATTATGGAAATAAGCAACTAACCCCAACCTATCTTAAGGTTACCATCTATCAAAATTACGGTAGACCCTCGCAAAGTAAAGAAATTAAGGTTTTTAGATTGCATTTAAAAGAAGTGAATACCAAGTTGTTTACGCTAAGTAATTCTATGGTGCTAACCTTAAATTAAAATGTTTGTTCTAAGAAGTTTAAATCTTAAAAATCGTTTAAATTAAAGGTCTTTAAAAGTTCGTCAAATAACACTTTCTGGCATAAAAAGGCTGAGAAGATAAAGCTAATTGTTTTTATAAATTAGATAACCCTTTAGTTACCATTGAAGTATGAGGTTATTTTTATTTATGGTATTTTTTATTTGTTCCTGGTCAATGGTCTCCGGTCAGCAAGAAATTAAAGGACGCATTACCAGTGACGGCAACCCTTTATACAATGCTATCATATTCAACCAATCTTCACGTGTACTTACTTCTTCGAATGAAGAGGGAGTGTATCTAATCACAGCCCAACCAAAGGATGAACTTCAATTTTCTTATATGGGAATGGACACGATATCTGTCATAGTAGAGGATGTCACCCATACCTTAAACATTGTTTTAAAAGCAAAAATTACATTGTTGGATGAAGTAATTGTAACTGAAAAAATAAGTAAGCAAAAGAAACTTGCGATGAATTATTTTACCGACTCTTCAGTCGTAAATTCTTCATTTGGTTATTTGAGTCCAGCAACAGTGGCGTACCACTTAAAGGTAATTGACGGTTCGGAATTCAGTCCCGGATCAGATGTATTAAATGCCATTGCAAGTAGACTTTCGGGAATAAGAGTAGGTACTTACACGGTTCCTACTACCGGATTCTCCACCAGAACATTGTTTTTAAGAGGAGGAGGGTCAATTGGGTATACCAGACCTGTCCTATTTGAGGTGGATGGAAACATTTTTACTGATCCTCCGGTTTGGTTAGATGTAACTTTAATTAAAAGAGTCGGAGTAATTCCAGGACTTCACGCAGTATGGCGCTACGGACATATTGCAAGTGGAGGTGTTATAATAATAAATACAAAGAATAGTTTCCATGGTCTTAGAGAAGAAAATAGCTCCCAAATTTATGACCAAGCTATATTACGCAATAATTTTCTGACGAATAAGGATCTTTTCAAAATGGAGAAAGAACAGGAACTTCCCTCTTATTTAAAGAGTTTGAAGTCTACTTCCAGTTTGGAAGAAGCCTTAAAGGTTTACGATCAATACGCTAATTTATTTTCCGGTGTTCCGTATTTTTATATTGATTCCTATAACGTGATTTATGAAAAATATGACCAAGAATCAGCAGATGAAATCATTAATTTAAATCTTGATCATTTCAAAAATAATCCAGTGTGGCTTAAAGCATTGGCCTTTTCATATGAATCCCAAAAGCGCTTAAAAAAAGCACATGAACTTTACAAAAGAATTTATATTCTACGACCACACTATGCACAAAGCTATATAAATCTGGCTAGCAATTATATTGACTTGGATAGACATGAATCTGCCGCAACTCTATATGCCAGATATGCCTATCTTAAAGATATTAGACTAATGCCAAATGATAGTCTGGAACTTTCTGATATGGTGCAAAGAGAGCTGCACGGTATAACTTCCTTTCAAGATAAAAGCAAAGTAAGGTATACCAAGAAAAAAGCAGAAGACGAAATAGATTCATTTAATACCCGTTTGGTATTTGAATGGAATGATTCGGAAGCCGAATTTGAGTTGCAGTTTGTAAATCCAAACCAACAATATTTTAATTGGAAACATACACTTGAGGAAATGCCCGATAGAATCCGTTCAGAAAAGCAACTAGGGTATTCCATGGTAGACTTTTTAATGGATGATGCGCTACCCGGAATATGGAAAGTGAATGCTACCTATCTTGGAAATAAGCAGTTAACACCTACTTATTTAAAAGCCACTATGTATAAAAATTATGGAAGTAAACTCCAAACCAAGGAAGTGCAAGTATTTAGGTTAGATACAAAAGGAACCAACCAAAACCTGTATAGTTTCCATTTAACATCCGAAATAGTTCACCAGTAAGAAAGTTACTAAACCTGCAAAACCCCCATATTAAATTGCTTTTCAATGGGTGCATTGTTTGCGG
>CAYTDS010000196.1:0-4218 GCA_964436555.1 uncultured Flavobacteriaceae bacterium
TTCCTGTCTAGTTAATTGGGTCTTTTTCATTGCATATGTCATATTTTCATTATCTTTGTTTTTTCATGTAACATGAAAATAATAAAAAAATGAAAAATGATTGAGTTTTATCAAATAAAAGATTTTTTTGACAACTTAGATTTTAAGGTAGAGATCGAGAATTTTTATGATCAGCACGCACAATCAGATATAGTTATTACTATAAATGGGCAAAAGGTATACGCAGATGCCAAGACAGAGGTTAGACCAAACAATATTGCTGTCTTTTTGGGAACTGCCCAACATTATCACCCAAATGCATATTTAGTGGCCGCTAAATACATTACACCAAACTCAAAGGAATCCTTAAAATCAAATGGTATAAATTATATTGATGGCTACGGAAATGTCTTTTTAAATTTAGATAGCCTTAAGATATTTATAGAAAAGGGAAATGCGAAACCAGCTTACAATGTGTATTCAGATGTTTTCACTAGAGCGGGCGGTCAAATACTCTTTCAACTGTTGCAGAAACCAGAATTAATTAATGCTACTTATGAATACCTAGCGGAGGTTAGTTGTGTGTCATTAGGAACTGTAAGTAAAACTATTAATGGCCTATTAAAAGAAGGTTTTGCCGTTAAATTGGATAAAGAAAAAAAATACCAATTAGCCAAAAGAGAAGAATTGTTGGAAAAATGGACAACCTTATTCAACGAGAAAATCTTACCTACACATAAAATAGGTAATTACCGATTTACCGCTATGGAACATTCCAAAATAAAGGATAGTAGCCCTGATTTTGAGAGCGGCTGGGGCAGCGAATATGGGGCAAAACTTATCACTAACTATTTGAATCCGGAGAAATATTCCTTATTTACCAACAGGAGTAAGACTGACTTAATGCTTCTTTTTAAGTTGGTTCCTGACCCGAATGGAGCAATTTCTGTGTATAACTTATTTTGGAAACCACAAAGTGTTAATTTAATGGAACATTCTGGTGAAACTACTACCAGCCCATTACTTATTTATGCAGAGTTAATCTACAGCGGTAAAGAAAGAAATATAGAAACCGCCAAAATAATCTTCGATGAGCATATCAAACCTAACTTATAAAGATTATTCATTTGCCAACCATGGTGAAGTATATAAGATTTTAGAGGAAGTATTCGCAATCTACAATATTAAATACTACCTAATAGGTGCCAACGCTAGGGACGTTCAACTGTACAAAGTTGGTATAAAACCAACAAGAGGTACAGCGGATATCGATTTTGCAGTTATGGTTCCGGATTTTGACGTTTATGATTTGATTTTTGAGGCATTATGTAACAAAGGATTTATAAGAACCAAGGAGAACTATAGGCTAATTTATGATAAATCCAATACGGTTTTAGACTTAATGCCCTATGGCGAAATTGAACAAGAATATACCGTCAATTTTAATGCCCGCGATATTTCATTATCTGTTCTAGGATTTAAAGAAGTTGGAGAGCAAACTGAGACTATACTAATTAAAGAAGCTGGCTTTTCATTGCCAACATCCCCGGTAGTAGGATTAATTATTTTAAAATTAGTTTCTTGGAGCGACAAGAAAGATAGAACTAAAGATTTAGAGGATATATCATTGCTTCTCAACTCCGGATGGGAAATCTACAAATCTGAAGCCTATGACAATCATTTGGACCTTTTTACTGATGATTTTGAAATGACGAAAGTGGCAGCCAGAATCATAGGACGGAAAATGAAACCTATTTTAGTTTTGAACGAAACATTATACGCAACCGTTGTGGCTATCTTGGATTTAGCTATACCAGAAAAACCACGGGCGGAAAATACAGAAGTTATACTCGCAAAGCATATGAATAAAACCCTACAAGAGGTGCAGGAAATTTTAAGTGAGATAAAACGAGGAATTATGGAGACAAATAATTTGCAAAGAGAATAGTTGAATCAAAGAGTTTACCTGCCGTTTTATTTTTCAAAGTCAGTTCGTTGCTCATAAAATGTTGTGATGAAATTTTGTAGGGTTGCCTTCTCGACCGTCTCCAATGTCAATACGTTAGAAGCACCAACATGAATTGCTTTGCCAATCATGTAGTTGATTAAGTCTTTCGCTTTTGGGTCCACATTGTTCCTTGAAATGTCGGGAATGAACTTCCGCGAGTTTATATTGGCTACAATAAAGACTGTTTCAAAGATGGAAGCTGAAATAGGGATGTTGAAACGGAAATCTTTTATGAGCACACTTCGCATAAAAAGTTCCTTTCTTTTTTCAGGTGTCCGCCACCAATAGAGACTACTGTAACGGTCTGTTTTGTCAAAAGGTAAATACAAATCATTCTTTCTTCCCTCAAAGAGAGTAATTGTTTTTACAAATGCCTTTGTTGTACAATATTCTGAATGCCCAAGTTCTTCTAATTCTTCAAAACCGAGCTTATCAAAAATGCTCCTGTGTTTTGTTATTGTTTCATCAGAAAGGGAGCTTTGATAATCTTTTGGAAAGAAGACAGAAATCCATGTTAGTTTTCTATCCATTTTTCCAATTACTTCATCAACGTCATAGTTTTGTAAGCTTGTAGAAAATGTAGAGTTAGATAAATGCAACCTACCATTCAAAACGAAAAGCCCGAGATAAACTCGGGCTTCAATTACTATATCTTGATCTTAATTTTTTTAAAAATTTATTACCAGTTTATATGGATTATTCACCGAGGTAATACCAAAAACCTCCAAAAGTTTAACCTTATTATCACGATCCGTAGGGTGAGATTCGAGATATTCTTGAATCTTCGGCTGCTTAATTGATGGTATGCGACTCTCAAAAAATGGCCATAACTCTTTTGAAATGTATACTTTATCCTGAGAGGGAAATTCAAAAAGAGGTTTTAAACCATTTTGCTGCTTAAACCATTTTGAATAATTAAAAGTCCACACAGAACCATCATAATTAAGATACCCAATAACGCTCTCTTGGTATTTTAACTTAAACTTGGGATTGTGATTTACTTGCTCATAAGTACAAGGCAAGTCTTTTGTCTGTGCTTGAGACCTAATAAATTTTTTAAATTGCTTTAACATAACTATTGAATGATGTTTTTAAGCTTATGAAACCTTAAGTTAAGGACTTTTTCTATTATTATACGTCTTTCTGGTGTGAAAAGTTTCACAAATTCTATTCTTAGAATCTCTAAAGTTTTTTCCAAACTTGAGTGATTCGTCCATCTTTTAATATGTCTCTCTTTAACAAATTGATTTATTTTTAAATACTCAATAAGTTGAAAATGATTACATTTCTCGTTACCTGGTATACTAATCTTAGGAGCCGAATTATTAACGTATTTTTCAAGTCTTTTATTTTGACCTTGTGTCAAATCAGCCTGCAAAGATAGTATAAATTTTTCATCATTATTCCAATATAAGCCTCTTGCAGTATCATAAATAGGTGAAAAATAAGGCTCGTGTTTATTTCTTATATGTGTAATCACGCCCCAATTATAATAGTGTCTATCATTATTCCCGGTCAAACAGTCAAATAATAGCATATCTACAAAATCATCAATTATTCTATCATCTGGAAAAACATCTTTCAATGCTACAAGAACATCCTTAATGTTTATTTCGCCTTTCAGCATTCGCTGATTATCCAAATCATCAATCCATTTGGTATCCTTCTCAGAAAGATATCTTGATAAAATATTTGCACCATGGATTAAAGATTGCTCTTCCGAATGAAAATGCTCGCTCAAAAATCGAATAAAGCCTTCAGCATGGACCAATTTAGAGTTCGCAATTTCTATGCCAAATGACTTACCAATACTAGTGAAAAAATGTTCTGTAATGCTTTCGTTTGGATACCATTTATGGCCAATCTTGGCAATATATTTTGGCCAAGATTTTGAATTATTCACACGACCACGTCCGTACTCATAAAAACGGATTACATCCTTAGGGGCATCGCCACCTACAGATTCCTTAAGAACCTTATAGTATTTTTTGCGCATGGGCTTAATACTACCCAAAGTTGGGTTAACCCCAGCTTTATTCAGAACTCCTTCTTTGGTCAATAAACTTTGCATACTATTGAATTGGGCTTAAGTCATCAGCTGAGTCAGCTCCTTAATTACAATCATCAAATTATCCAAAGGTAAAACAGTCCTATGGTAAATACATAATTATACAATTATAAAGTTAGCGTTGGCAGAAAATACGGGTTGTGATTGAGTTTGCATAAACAAT
>CAYTDS010000197.1:0-4210 GCA_964436555.1 uncultured Flavobacteriaceae bacterium
TAAACTTTTAGACTAAAGAATAGTTTCCTTGATCCATTTTATTCTAAAAAGAGAAAAGCACTTAGGACATGAATAGGTAGTTTTTGAACTCAACGTAATCAGCAATCTTGATGGATTTCTTTTTCTTGTCCATTAATTTGGCAATTTTTTCCGGTAGTTCAATATTTTCCCTAATTGTATCTTCTACAATGTCTAAGAATTTTACCGGATGTGCAGTCTCGAGAAAGATACCATAGGTATTCGGGTGACTTTCTTGATATTTTTTAAGTCCCAAATAGGCCACAGCGCCATGCGGATCTGCAACATAGGTATTTTCATTGTAGATTTTTCGCATAGCTGCTTTTGTCTGTTCATCCGTAAACGAATAAGATGAAAGGTTTTTTCTTAACAGCGCTAGATCATCATTAAATAAATGACGAATGCGAACAAAATTACTTGGATCACCAACATCCATAGCATTAGAAATAGTTGCAACAGATGGTTTGGGGTGGTATACTCCACTTTCCATAAAGTTGGGCACTATGGCATTATTATTTGTTGCCGCTATAAAATGTACTACAGGAAGTCCCAATTGTTTAGCTAATAACCCGGCGCAAACATTTCCAAAATTTCCACTTGGAACAGAAAATATAAGCTCTTTATGCTTTGATTTTAATTGTTTATAAGCCAAAAAGTAGTAGAACATTTGAGGCAACCATCGGCCTACATTGATCGAGTTTGCAGAGGTTAGCTTTATTTTTTTATTAATGTCTGTGTCCATGAAGGCAGTTTTTACCATATCCTGACAGTCATCAAATGTGCCATTAACCTCTAAAGCTGTAATATTTTTGCCTAGCGTGGTCAATTGTTTCTCCTGGATATCACTAATTTTACCACTAGGATATAAGATAACCACATTTACTCCGCTAACATCTAAAAAACCATTTGCTACTGCTCCGCCGGTATCGCCTGAGGTAGCGACCAAGACAGTTATATCTGTTTTGTTGTCTGTAGAAAAATAACCTAAGCATCTTGCCATAAAACGAGCGCCTACATCCTTAAAAGCAAATGTAGGACCATGAAACAGTTCTAAAGATGCAACATTTTCTTCCAGTTCAATCAGAGGAAAGTTGAAGTCTAAAACGTCGGCAATAATTTCTTTTAGAATATTTTCAGGGATGGTTTCACCCACAAACTGTTGTATGACCCGAAATCCAATTTCTTGATCTGAAAGCTGTTCAATTTGATCAAACAAACTTGTAGGCAAAGGAACAATCTCCTTTGGAAAATATAAACCTCGGTCTGGCGCAATGCCAGCAATCACGGCGTCTTTGAAAGACACCTCAGGTGCTTTTTTGTTTAAACTATAGAAATTCATTGGTTAAATTTAAGCTGTAGTTACCTCGCTTATAAATATACCTAAATGCCATTCTGCTACGATATTTAGGACCTTTTTTTTTTAATTTTAGAGGTTGAATTATGATAAAATTAATTAGAGATACTAAAATTTATCATTTTAGGATTTTGATACCCTCTGTATTAATTTTTGATACATGGATGTCATAGTCTATTCCAATTTTCTTGTAGACTTGTTCCATAGCAACAACAACTTTTTGTGCATTTTCTTCTCCCTTGCTCAGTGCAAAAATAGATGGACCCGAACCCGATATACCACAACCGAGAGCCCCTGCAGCAATAGATGCAGATTTCACCATGTCAAAACCCGGAATTAAGATGGCTCTTATTGGTTCAATGATGTGGTCTTCCAAAGAACGGCTTATTAAATCATAATCCTCCTTATATAATCCTGCTATAAGTCCCGCAAGATTACCCCATTGTTTAATACCATTTTCCAGAGAAATAGTTGTTTTTAATATTTTTCGGGAATCTGATGTTTTGACTTCAATTTGCGGGTGAATAACTGTTGCAAATAATTTTGGTGGCGTGTTTATTTGTACAATGTCTAATGGACTGTAGCTACGAACTAAGGTAAAACCTCCAAACAAGGCCGGAGCCACATTATCGGCATGTGCCACCCCACTTGCTAGACGTTCTCCTTCCATGGCAAATTTTACCAGCTCTAGAGAAGAAAAAGAATCCCCCAATAACTTATTTATTCCCCATACAGCTCCGGTAGAGCTTGCAGCGCTGCTTCCTATACCACTACCTGCTTTAATCTTTTTGTAAATTTCTATCTCAAAACCACCTTCGTAATTACTTTGTGATAACAAAGCGAGACCAGCCACCCCTGCAACATTTAAATGAGTTTCTATAGGTAGTTTTTGACCTATAATCTTAGTTATTTTTATTCCTTTGATGGCTGTCTTTCTGATAACCATTTCGTCTCCAACCGTATCTAGAGGTAGCCCCAAAACATCAAATCCACAAGAAACATTAGCAATGGTTGCCGGACAGAATATTTTAATTTCTTGCATAGTTAAAAATTACCAATTCGGATAATGTCTGCAAAGATTCCCGATGCAGTGACTTCGGCACCTGCCCCGGCGCCTTTAATAATCAAAGGCTGATGGGGATATCGCTCGGTATAAAACAAAACAATATTATCACTTCCTTCCAGGTTGTAGAAATCATGTCCTCTTGGAATATGTTGAAGACCTACACTGGCCAACCCATTTTCAAACTGTGCCACATATTTTAATTTACTATCTTCTTGAGCTGCCTTGTTATACATATCTTGAAACAATCTTTCATGTTCAATTAAAGAAAAGAAAAAGGCTTCATTAGATGTAGTATCCAAACTTTCTTGAGGAAGAAAAGCTCGGTTTTGAATATCAGTAATATCTAATTTATGACCGCTTTCACGTGCTAAAATCAGAATTTTACGCATCACATCTACCCCGCTTAAATCAATTTTAGGATCCGGTTCGGTATAGCCTTGTTCCTGAGCTTGTTTTACAATATCATGAAAAGTTGTTTTATTATTGAAATTGTTGAAAATAAAGTTGAGGCTACCGGAAAGAACAGCTTGAATTTTTAGAATCCTGTCACCTGAGGCAAGCATATTTTTTAGGGTATCAATTATAGGTAATCCTGCACCAACATTAGTTTCAAACAAAAAGGGGGCATTATATTTACGAGCTAAATCCTTCAACTCTTTGTAGTTATCATAAGCCGAGGAACAAGCGATTTTATTACAGGTTACTACCGATATACTATTCTTTAAGTAAGATGCATACGTTTGGGCAACTTCCGGACTTGCAGTATTATCTACAAATATGCTGTTGCGATAATTTAGTTGATTGATTCTATTAAAGAAAACCCCTTTATCTGCTTTTTCACCCGCAGAAAGCGCTGCTTCCCAATCTTTTAATGGAATACCATTTTCATCAAAAACCATGGTTCTTGAATTTGAAATTCCAACCACCCGGATATTGAGTTTTAAATTCTCTTTTAAGTATTTACGTTGTTGGTATATCTGCTTTAAGAATTTGGCACCCACATTACCAACACCCATCACAAAAAGGTTCAACTGTTTTATGTTCTCTTCAAAAAATTCTTCATGAAGTGCATTTAGTGCCTTTTTAACATCATCCTTGTTAATTACAGCGGAAATGTTCCGTTCAGATGCGCCCTGTGCAATAACCCGAATGTTGACATTGTTTTTACCCAAAGTACTAAACATTTTTCCACTTAATCCCTGGTGATTCTTCATATTATCTCCTACGAGTGCAATGACAGCCATATGATCTTCTGAAATTACCGGATTAATTTTTCCAAGGGATATTTCGTACTCGAATTCCTCGTTTACTATGGTAACTGCTTTTACGGCATCATTAGAAGATAAACCCACACAAATGGAATGTTCAGAAGATGCCTGTGTAATCAGAACCGCGCTAATGTTAGCTTGAGAGAGTACTTCAAAAAACCGTTTAGAAATACCGGGAATACCTACCATACCCGAGCCCTCCAAAGAGACCAATGAAATATTTTCAATATGACTAATTCCACGAACCGTTTTCCCTTTTTCATTCTGATTTTTGGTTATCAAAGTGCCGGCTGCTTCAGGATCAAAGGTATTTTTGATGCGTATGGAGATCCCCTTTGAAAGAACAGGTTGAATAGTTGGTGGATAGAGTACCTTAGCCCCAAAATGTGATAATTCCATAGCTTCCTCATAGGAAATATGAGGTATAGCTACGGCTTGTTTCACCAGCTTTGGATTAGCAGTAAACATACCACTAACATCGGTCCAAATTTCTAAAATTTCAGC
>CAYTDS010000198.1:0-4206 GCA_964436555.1 uncultured Flavobacteriaceae bacterium
GCGCTGCTACTTTATTTTCAGCAGAATTATCGCTTTTCAACAAACGTTCCATATCCGACAAAAGTGTTTCGTCAAGGAATTTAGCCACGGGTCTCCAGAAGTAAGGCTCGATGGTTCTTGAAGCCGCCCAACGTTCATGTGCATAATCCGAAATGATTCGGGCCAAATCAGCATTTGCTCTTTCATCCACCCCGATAATATCTTCCAACTTTCGCTGTATAAAAACGGCCTTTAAATACATCTGGTTCCATTCCTGCTCATTGAAAAATAATTGAGGATAGGGATTGTTCATGGCAATAGCATCAAAAACAGGGCCTATATTAGTACGCAAAGCTTCTACAGCACTAGGTTTAAAGAAGGGAGCGTTTGGCAAAAGCACAAGATATTTTAGGAAAGTAATTAACTCCTCCTTATCCGCAATTTGAATGATATTTAACACGGGGACAGAGAAAAAATCAGGTTTGGCATTCAAAACTTGTACTAAAAGATATAATCTTCCAATTTCTACTTGTGTTGCGGAATGTTTTTTTAAATAATTACTAAGTTCTCCTTTAAGAGGATAAACCAATGACTTATCTGATGCCAATTTTGAAGCCAGTAAGCTGTAAACCAAGTATAAATCTTTGGTTGAGCTATCTCCTATAATTTTATTCAGTTTTTCATCAATCCACCCCAAAACTGAAGTGTCGATATTAGATTCTACAATTTGTTTAAGGTGAGAGTGGTTATACACCAAACCCACCTTATCCTTTATTTCTGACATGCTGAAAATTTTAAACTCTCTCTTCGTGCAATAGTACTACTTCTATTTATTTGAAAACATGACATTGCTCAGGGCAACAAAATTCCCGTCTCCCTCAGTACCCGACTTGGGTTTGTAGACGAAGTATATGGTATCTACCTTGGTATCAATAGGCGTATCTAAAAGTATATTGACCATTCCACTTTGTTGTCCCGGCTTAGGAACAGACATAATTCCTTTGCCTATCAATTTTCCATCTATGGCATTCAAGCGCATTTCGAAATCCAATCCTATTTTAGGAGCACTCTGCCAAATTGCAATCAGATTGGCGGACTTAACATTTTTAAGGTCAATATCGTTTAATACAAACCAGCCCTCTTCTTTTGGCACTATCAACAAATTCATACCATTAAAGGTGATGGGTTGAAAACCTTCAGATTTTGTTCCTTCTGAAAATGACACTGTGCTACTTTGCAGCCCTACGGATTTAACTCCGGTCAATGGCTTGGCATTTCCTTCCCCATTATCTGTATAACTTGCGGTAAGTACCATAACATTAGCTCCTTGAGTAGGTTCTGGAAGTATCGTTCCAGATGCCGGTAAGGATTTCTTTTTAGATTCGGTATCTACCAAAGATTGAATATAAAGTGCCATTTGTCTGGACTCCTCCTTGGTTATTGTTGGATGTGCCGGCATAGTGACCTCGCCCCATACACCATTGCCTCCTGTAATAATCTTTCCTTGTAAATAGCTCAATGCATCCTTGGTTCCTTTATATTTTTGGGCAACCTCTAAGTAGGATGGCCCGATGGATTTCTCATTCTCTTTGTGACATGTTTTACAGTCCATCGCCAAGGTTAGTGCTTTTCCTGTAACCGAGGCAGAAACTTCCTGATGCCCTAATGACATGGTAACCTTATCCATACCTTCCAGATAGTCCACCGAAACAAATACATTTTGTTGATCTACCGGAGTGCCATCCGCATCGGTTACCGAAACTTTATAATTCACTGGAACGCCGGGCATATAAAAAGAAGAATTTCCGCCAGTGAGTTCAATAGCGACTTCCGGTCTGGAATTCCCTGCTACAACAGACACAATATCACTTTTGGCTGTGGCATTTTTATCATCTTTTACTTCTACAGAAACAAGATATTCCCCTGCATCCTCGTAGGTATAGGCAATTTCAGGTTCCTGAGTTTCCTTAGTTTCTCCATTACCCAGGTTCCAAACATAACTAATTTTATCCTTTTCCCGATCCCGTGCTTCTACCTTGGCTGTAATGGTTAGTGGTAATTTTCCGGAAGTTTTGTCCACGATAATACCATCAATAAGCGGGGGTCTATTGCCTCCATTATATTGAATAAAACTCAAACCCGAATTGTCGTTTTTGGAAAACCAACCGCTTCCGTATTCCAAAAGATAAATACGACCATCTGGGGCCACTTCCATATCTATAAGGTTGTTTAGTTTTATCTCTTCAGCGAATGGCTCCATTTTGTTGAATTCTCCGTTCGGAAACAAACTTACTGCTTTCATCCATCCACGCATCCACTCATAAATAATTACTTTTCCATCATAATAAGCAGGTAATGCATTTTCTCCTTTATATATATCAGAGTAATATACAGGTCCTGCCATAGCATTTCTTCCTCCGGTTCCAACCTGAGGAAACGCAGACGAAACATCATAAGGATAATATATGTAGGCGGGCATCGCTTTGGGCAATTCCCGTAAGCCAGTGTTATTTCGGGAATCGTTGATAGGCTTTTCAGGATCAAAAGCTTCCCCGCTTTCACCTGTCTCATAGTTATAACCGCGATACGCCTGATTATCGCCTATAAAGAGCGGCCATCCAAAGTTACCGGCTTCTCTTGCCTGCCCCATTTCATCATACCCTTTTGGTCCTCGCGTTCTTAAACTATCAGCTCTTGCATCAGGTCCTACATCGCCCCAATACAAATACCCATTCTTAGGATCTACAGAGATTCTATAGGGATTTCGATGTCCCATAGTATATATTTCAGGTCTTGTTTTTGCCGTTCCTTCCGGAAAAAGATTTCCTTTTGGAATGGTGTACGTTCCATCTTCATTCACTTTTATACGTAGTATTTTACCACGCAAATCATTGGTGTTTGCAGAAGATCTTCTGGCATCAAATTGTTCATCACCCGGTAGATCGTTTAAAGGAGCAAAGCCATTGTTTACATATTTTGCACCCTTTTTATTAAAAGGGGTTGAGTTATCCCCGGTGGATAAATAGAGTAGGTTGTCCGGTCCAAAGGCAATTGAACCTCCGGTGTGGCAGCATATTTCGCGCTGACTGTCTACTTCTAAAATAATTTGCTCAGTATCATTCTGAAGCACATCATTTACAAATTTGAAACGAGATAATCTATTTACGGATTTTTCACCTGTAGGCGCGTAGTATAAGTAAATCCAATTGTTCTTTTCAAAATCGGGATCTTTTTGAAGTCCCATTAGTCCCTCTTCAGCGTTCACACCTGGAGTATTCAGCGTCTTATGATAAACATCTAAAAATCCTACTTGCTTTAATTCTTTGGTGGCGTCCTTATACAACATTACTTCTCCTCTTCGTTGCGCAATAAGTACATCAAAATTTGGAAGAATTGCCATTTCAGTGGGTTCAAAGAATTCTCCCACCGAAAGCTGCACTTTTGAAAAGCGATCAGCATCAGGTGGAATTTGTGATTTGGCTTTGGCATAATCCAATTTTTCATTTTTGCCAATGGCGTATTGAATGCCGCCTAATAGGTGTTTTAAAAATAACTCCTCGGAATAACTTTCGTCGGTATGACCCAATCCTGTATAAAAAGCCCTACCACCATCATATTCATGATACCAGCTAATTGGATGATGATCCCCATTAGTACCACCTTCATACGACTTTTCGTCTAGAGTCATTACAACATTGACATCAGGATTCAACTTTTTATAATTGTATAATTCATCAGTTCTACGCCAAACGGAGTCGGTGAAGAAATTGGTGGCCGCGAAATTCTTGTCTTTTATTATAAAGTCAGCTTCTGGTGTTCCCTGAGGGTGACTTGAAAAATAAGCACCAACTAATTTTCCGTACCAGTTCCAGTCATATTCAGTGTCAGTAGCAGCATGTATCCCTACAAAACCACCTCCCGCTTGAATGTAACGCTCAAAGGCAGCTTCTTGCTTGGCATTAAGAACATCGCCTGTGGTACTTAAAAATATGATAGCTGAATATTGTTTAAGGGTTTCATCATCAAACAATTCTGAATTTTTGGTTGTATCAACTTTAAAGTTATTCTCAACGCCTAGCTTCTGAATTGCCTCTATCCCTTTTGGAATGGAAGCATGTTTAAAACCCATAGTTTTAGAAAATACTAGGACGCGTGGTTCGCCATCCCTTTTTTTGCTATCGCATCCAACAAGCGATACAATACAAACCCCGAGAAGGGTTAAAAAAA
>CAYTDS010000199.1:0-2630 GCA_964436555.1 uncultured Flavobacteriaceae bacterium
CTTAATTTTTCTTTTAATTCTTTTCTTATTCCTATATTTATAACTTCGTGTAAAATCGATAATAAATGTAGGATTAAAACAATAAATATACTGTTTAATTCTAATAATTCTCAAATTAGGATAAAATCAAAACCAATAATAATTAGATTGAATTACAATGAAAACAATTAAAGGACCAGCCGTTTTCTTGGCACAGTTTGTAGATGGTAAAGCCCCTTTTAATTCTTTAGATGGCCTATGTAAATGGGCATCCGATTTAGGATATAAAGGCATACAAATCCCTACTTGGGTAGATTTCCTGATAGATCTGGACAAAGCCGCAGCAAGTAAGACCTACTGCGACGAGTTAAAAGGAAAAATTAACAGCTATGGTTTGGAGATTACGGAGCTTTCAACACATTTACAGGGCCAATTGGTAGCCGTAAATCCCGCGTACGATTTAATGTTCGATAATTTCGCCCCTGATAAGGTAAAAAATAACCCAAAGGCACGTACTGAATGGGCTGTAGATACGGTTAAAAAGGCAGCCACAGCAAGTAAGTTTTTGGGAATAAAGTCGCATGCAACATTTTCAGGAGCATTGCTATGGCATACCATGCATCCGTGGCCACAACGTCCTGCCGGATTAGTTGAAATGGGCTTTTCGGAATTGGCGAAACGATGGCTACCCATCCTGAATCATTTTGATATGGAAGGGGTAGATGTTTGTTATGAAATACATCCCGGGGAAGATCTACATGACGGCGATACCTTTGAGCGCTTTTTAGAGGCAACAGGAAATCATAAACGTGTTAATATATTGTATGATCCAAGTCATTTTGTACTACAACAACTGGATTATATTGCCTATATAGATCATTACCACGAATTCATAAAATCTTTTCACGTTAAAGATTCGGAGTTCAATCCAACCGGGAAAAAAGGTGCTTTTGGGGGATACAATGATTGGGGTAATAGAGCTGGAAGATACCGTTCTTTAGGAGATGGACAAATCGATTTTAAAACTATTTTTTCTAAGCTCACCCAATACGGTTGCGATGTTTGGGCCGTAATGGAATGGGAATGTTGTATTAAGAGCCCGGAACAAGGAGCAAGAGAAGGGGCTAAATTTATTCAGGATCACATAATTGAAGCTACTGAAAAAACTTTTGATGATTTTGCAGGAGCAGAAATTGACAAAGAGACCTTAAAGAAAATACTGGGGCTATAATAAAAACAATATTATGAGAAAATTACTTTTAATTTCATTGTTATCCATTGCCGTAATGAGTTGCAAAAACAAAACAGAAAAAGCTGTGGATAAAGAACTATCCGAAAATGCTGATGTCTCTGAAAATGTTACCAATTATGATTCCGGAGAGTGGGAAATATTATTTGATGGATCAAGTTTTGAAAACTGGAAAGGATATTTAACCGATGAGGTATCCGATAATTGGAAAATTGAAGACGGGACTATGACTTTATATCCACCAAAAGAGCGTAAAAAAGGGGAGAGTTACAATATTGTTACCAAGAAAGAGTATACCAATTTTGTACTTCATGTAGAGTCGAATATTGCTGAGGGAGGTAATAGCGGAATTTTTTGGGGAGTATATGAAGACGAAAAATTTGGTCAGCCGTACCAAACAGGTCCGGAAGTTCAGGTATTAGATAATGAAAGGCATCCTGATGCTAAAGCAGGAACAACACATCAGGCAGGTGCTTTATATGATATGGTTGCTCCATTAGAAGATGTGGCAAACCCTGCGGGAGAATGGAACACAACAGAAATTAGCATTAACCACAACACAAATGAGGGTAAAATTGTGTTGAACGGGAAGCAGATTGTTACCTTTCCGGTAAATGGAGAAGCCTGGGATGCCATGGTTGCCAAATCAAAATTTGCCGGATGGGAGGGTTTTGGAAAGTATCGTAATGGGAAAATTGGCTTGCAAGACCATGGGGACAAGGTGTCATTTAGAAACATCAAAATCAAGGAACTTTAATAAAACCAAATAATAGTAACAGTGATGAATTTAAAGAATGTATTCATAATGCCAGCAATGGCATTGGTCTTTTTCTCATGCCAAGAAAAAGTAAATGTAGAACCTCTTGTGGAAAAGGAAACCAAAGAAAAAGTAATTATTCATCAAGAATATGTAGGTACGGAACCTACAAAGCCAGAGGAAACTGAGTTTTATGAACCTGTTCCTCCCGTAGTGAGGCCTGGGGCACTAGGAGCACCGCCAAGTGATGCTATTGTTCTTTTTGATGGAACTAGTTTTGATGGATGGATTAGCTCAAGAGACAGTACTACAGTAGCTTGGCATTTGAATAAGGATGGCAGTATGACTGTAAAAGATAAAACAGGAGACATACAGACCAAAGATAACTTTGGGGACATACAACTTCATATTGAATGGAAATCACCAGCAGAAGTGCAACGCGATGGTCAAAATCGTGCGAACAGCGGTATTTTTCTTAATGGACTCTATGAGGTTCAGGTACTGGATAATAACGACAATGATACCTATACTAATGGACAGGTAGCATCTATCTATAAACAGCATACACCACTGGCAATGGCATCAGTACCTAGCGGAGAATGGAATTCATATGATATCATTTACCACGCACCGGAGTTTAATGAT
>CAYTDS010000199.1:2730-4166 GCA_964436555.1 uncultured Flavobacteriaceae bacterium
TACAACTTCCAACAAAGAAAATTACCATTGAAATAAAATCCCTTAACAGCAAAGGCTTGGATTTAAATGCGCGCATTCCTGCTGCTTACAAAGACAAGGAACTAGAGTTGAGAAAAGTAATTGCTAATGCACTGGATAGAGGCAAAATAGATTTTGGATTATACATAGAGAATTCAGGAAATGATACTACTTCGGAGATTAACCCGGGTGTTGTACGGAATTATATAGAGCAATTGCGCAATATTGCTAACGGGGATGAGCTTCGCTTATTAGAAATCGCAATGCGGCTTCCTGATGCTTTAAGAACAGAAAGAGAGGATATCAATGAAGAGGAGTATGCTATTATATTAGAAGCACTTCATGCAGCGCTTCTAGAGATAAATGGGTTTAGAACTGCTGAGGGTAAGGTCTTGGAAAAAGATTTTAGTGAACGAATCGAGATGTTGGAAACGCTTCTGCAGAAAGTAGCCAAAATGGATCCGGAGCGCTTGCTTACTATTCGTGAGCGATTAGAGAAAGCCGTTGCAGAACTTAAAGAAAACGTGGATGCTAACAGGTTTGAGCAAGAGCTTATTTTTTATTTGGAAAAGTTCGATATTACGGAAGAGAAAGTGCGTTTGGCTAATCATTTACAGTATTTTAGTGCAACACTTAAATCCGACGATTCTAATGGAAGGAAACTAGGATTTATTTGTCAGGAAATAGGAAGGGAAATTAATACTATAGGTTCAAAGGCAAATTTTGCGCCTATGCAGCAACTCGTGGTTCAGATGAAGGATGAACTTGAAAAAGTTAAAGAACAAATGTTGAATGTACTCTAATGGAAGGAGGAAAACTCATTATTTTTTCTGCACCATCAGGTAGTGGTAAAACTACCATTGTAAAACACTTGTTGGCACAACCAGAGCTTAATTTAGCATTCTCTATTTCCGCAACTTCCCGTCCCCGAAGAGGTAAAGAAAGGCATGGGGAGCATTATTATTTTATGTCCATATCCGAGTTTAAAAGGCATATTAAAAATGAAGACTTTATGGAATGGGAGGAGGTGTATCGTGATAATTTTTATGGTACGTTGAACAGTGAGGTAGAACGATTATGGGCCGAGGGAAAGAATGTTATTTTTGATATTGACGTAGTAGGAGGGTTACGAATAAAGCATAAATTTCCTGATAAAACTTTGGCTGTTTTTGTAAAACCTCCAAGCGTTGATGAGTTAAAAATTAGGCTAAAAAAAAGAAGTACAGAAAGTGATGATAAAATTAATATGCGTATTGCAAAAGCATCTGTAGAAATGGCCACAGCACCTCAGTTTGACACCGTAATTAAGAATTATGACTTAGAAACAGCTTTGAATGAAGCACATCAACTGGTGGCAGATTTTTTAGGAGTTGTTAAAGGAAAGAAACAAAACTAATCTTGACCGCACTATTGAATCG
>CAYTDS010000200.1:0-4158 GCA_964436555.1 uncultured Flavobacteriaceae bacterium
AGCAAAGAGGGAATTAATTCCTCTCCATATTCCAAATACAGTTCAGAAAAATTAAGGTTTCGTTCCTGCAAAGACTTGTTGGGGAAAAGTGTATTCTGAATTTCGGTTATCCGAAGCACATGATCTTCCAGCTTTTTCTTTTGTGCTTTCAGCAAGCGTTTCTCTAAAGCATCCAGACCCTTCAACTGTTTCACTTCCTGCGCTTTTACAGCGCCTAAAAAAGACTCATCAGTCTGCTTTGCCAACTCATAAAGCATCTCAAATTGCTCTTCCAAATGCTTTTTTTGGGGTGAAAAATCAATATCAATATTCGATATTTCCCTAATTTTCTTATTGATTAAGCTGTTCTGCTTTAGAAAAAGATCCGCCACTTTTAGATTTAATTTGGAAATCTTTTTTTGTTGCTTTTCAGTAATAACCAAAGCTGAATTTCGCAGCAGTAATATGGGAAATGGCACCTTACTAGCATCAAAAAATGATTTTAGCAAAAGCCAATACGCTATTTCGCCACCCCCTCCGATATAGCACAAATTGGGAAGAATCACTTCCTGATATAACGGTCTACTAATTACATTGGGAGAAAAACGTTCGGGATGGTTCTCTAATTCTGTTAAAATATCTTCTTTGGAAAAAACAAGTTTCGTATCCTGAATAAAGAACTTTCCATCTTGCTCAATGATACGTTCTCGAAGTCCTCCCTTTAAGTAAAAATAGTTGATTTCCCTCGGGTTTACTTGTGGCGTATAATTGCCTTTCAATTTAGTAAAACGGTCTATGGTGTCGTTTACTTCGTTATAGGAAATCTGTTCTAATAAGTCTCTTTTTACAAAAGGAATAAGTAACCGCTTTAGCTCTTTGTCATCCCCATCCACTATCACCAACCCTTGTTCTCCAAAAAGTAAATTGCCCAAGTATCGGGTAGCTTCGGTTAAATTATTATGCTCTAAATAGGATTTTGAAAACCACTCTTTTAGGGTTCCTGCATTTTTAGTGTTTCCAATCGCATTCGAAAAGATCTGATAAATAGCCTCAAGTCCTTCCGTAGAAATAGGGCCTACAGCACCGGAAACCTCTTTGTTCCACTGGATTTTCTTCCCTTTAAAATTAAAATAGTTGATTTCTTCAAAGTCATGGTCCTCTGTTGCCATCCAATAAACAGGAACAAAATTGTATTGCGGATAGGTCTTTTTAAGTTCTTTTGTCAGATTAATAGTAGAGATGATCTTATATAAAAAATATAAAGGCCCGGTAAAAAGATTAAGCTGATGACCGGTAACCACGGTAAATGTATTCCCGGATTTTATCAGTGAAATGTTAGCTTTGGTACTTTTTGATATTTCGATTTCCAAATACTGCTTTTCCAATACCATGTGCAATACTTCCCTATTCGCCTGTGGAAAACCAGCTTCCTTTTCTGCTATTTGATCTTTAAAATTTTCAAGTGAGGGAAAATGGTTGTAGAAGTCTTTTAATTCCTCTTTTTGGTCCAGATAATCACAAATCAGAGAAGTAAAATAACCTGTATTTTTAAAAGGTAAACAGTCTATTTCCATAGAGATTTCATAAAATCTGTGTAAAGATAATTTTCCATAGTTTTCCTTTTCCTAAAAATACGTTAAGAAGTGCTCGTCTATCATTTTAAGCAAGCCCTGCGAAGATACCAAATAATAATATACCTGCAATTCCTTAAATATTCCTAGATTTGAAATCAAATTGCTAAACCTGAAAAATGAAATACTTTTTACCCCTTTTTGCTGTACTTTTCGTGAATGTATCTATCGCACAAAAATTGCAATCTCCTTCTGAATTCCTTGGTTATGAACTGGGAACTCAATTTACAAGACACCATGAAGTAGTGGCCTATTACCAGCATATTGCCGAAACGGTATCCGATAGGGTACAGCTTTTGGAATATGGTAAAACCAACGAAAGAAGACCTCTTATATTAGCTTACGTTTCCTCTGCCGCAAATATGCAGAATTTGGAAAGTATTCGTACAGCCCATTTGGAAAGTACTTCCGGAAGAGGAAATGCAGAAAAGGCAATAGTTTGGTTAAGTTATAATGTGCATGGTAACGAAAGTGTGAGCACTGAGGCCTCCATGCAAACGATTTATGATTTGCTTACCAAGAAATCGGATTATCTAGAAAATACCATAGTTATTATTGATCCTTGTATTAATCCGGACGGACGAGATCGCTACTCCAATTGGTATAATCAATACAAGAATACCCCCAATAATTTGGACCCCAATAGCAAAGAGCATCATGAAGGTTGGTGGAGCGGACGTTCCAATCACTATATGTTCGACTTGAACCGGGATTGGGCCTGGTTAACTCAAATTGAGAGTCAACAACGTTTAAAAATGTTTAACCAATGGTTGCCTCACGTACATGTCGATTTTCATGAACAAGGAGTGAATAATCCTTACTATTTTGCTCCGGCAGCAGAACCCTTCCATGAAGTAATCACCGATTTTCAAAGAAGTTTTCAGGTCGAAATCGGGAAAAACCACGCCAAATATTTTGATGCCAACGGCTGGTTCTATTTCACCAAGGAAGTATTTGATTTGCTTTATCCAAGTTATGGGGATACCTATCCTACCTACAATGGCGGTATTGGGATGACGTATGAGCAAGGCGGTAGCGGCAGAGCAGGTTTGGGCATTATCACTGCTATTGGCGACACCTTAACTTTAAAAGATCGTATTGCACATCATCACACAACAGGACTTTCTACAGTAGAGGTCTCCTCAAAAAATGCTTCAAAATTAAATGATGAGTTTAAAAAGTTCTATAATAATAAAAGTAACCGACAAAAGAGTTATGTACTCTCAGGGAATCCGGATAAAATTGAGGCATTGACCCAATTATTAGACCAGCACGAAATTACCTATGGGTCATCAAATGTGACGAATATAAAAGGATTTGATTATACTTCTGGAAAAACAGGAAGCTTCAAAGCCACAGATAAAAGCTTGGTCGTTTCTACAGATCAGATAAAAGGCACCTTGGTAAAAGTATTGTTAGAGCCCAATGCGAAATTAAGTGATTCCTTAACTTACGATATCACCGCTTGGTCCCTACCTTATGCCTATGGTTTGGATGCAGTTGCCTCGGATGCACTTGTAGCCGCTGGAAGCTATCAAAAAGAAGCGAATGCCGCTACCAATTTAGACGCCAATTCTTATGCCTTTCTGGCGGATTGGAACAGTATGAAAGATGCCCGTTTTCTGGCTGAATTGCTTAAAGAGAAAATTCGGGTTCGCTATTCAGAAAAGCCATTTAGCCTGGATGGAAAAAAATATGAAAGAGGGAGCTTAATCATTACCACAGGGGATAATAAACACCATAAAAACTTTCTTTCTGTTTTAAAAGCAGCGGCTGCAAAACATAATAAATCGCTGTTTCCTACGACTACAGGATTTGTGAAAGAAGGAAAAGATTTTGGGTCTTCGTCGGTTCAAATGATTAAACAATCCAAAATTGCAGTCTTGTCGGGAGAACCCACCAGCACTTTGCAGTTTGGTGAAATATGGCACTTTTTTGAGCAACAATTGTACTATCCGGTAACAGTTATCGATAGTGACTATTTAAAAAGAGTTAATCTTTCAGAGTATGATGTTTTTATCCTTCCTGATGGGTACTATTCTAACTTTTTTAGTGAGAGTCAATTAAAAGATCTAAAAGAATGGGTCAATAAGGGCGGAAAACTTATTGCTATGGGGAACGCTATTAAAGAAACCTTGGGTGAAAAAGGATTTGGTTTAAAAGCCAGAGAGGTGGAAAAGGACAGCAGTGAGGTACGACCTACAAAGTATGATTTCAATGAAAGAGAATCCATCAAAAATGCCATCACCGGTGCTATTTTTAAAACAAAAGTAGACCCCACTCACCCTTTGGCATATGGGTACGGCGATAGTTATTTTACTTTAAAGTTAGGAGATGATGCTTATGAATTTTTGGAATACGGGACGGTAGTCTATTTGGAAAAGGGTCAAAACAAACCCGTATCCGGCTTCGCAGGCAGCGAGGCCCGTAAAAAAATTGATAAAACCTTAGTTTTTGGTGTAGAATCGCATGGCAGAGGGCAAGTGGTCTATATGGTAGATAATCCCTTGTTCCGTGGCTTTTGGGAAAATGGGAAACTGTTTTTTGC
>CAYTDS010000201.1:0-4150 GCA_964436555.1 uncultured Flavobacteriaceae bacterium
AAAAACCCATATTCAGCATTTCATCGGCCTCATCAAGAATACAATAATCTATTTTAGAGATATCTACCAAACCACGACCTATCATATCTTTCATACGTCCGGGAGTTCCTACAACAATTTGAGCTCCTCTCTTAATTTGTCTTGCCTGATCAGTAATGCTGGCACCGCCGTAGATAGCTACAACATTAAGTCCCTTTTCGTATTTAGAGTAAAGCTGTATCTCATTAGTAATTTGCAGACACAATTCCCTGGTAGGGGATAAGATAAGCCCCTGAGTGGTTCTACTTGAAGAATCAATTTTTTGAATTAAAGGAAAACCAAAGGCTGCTGTTTTGCCTGTACCTGTTTGCGCTAAAGCAACCAAATCTACTTCGCCTTCCAATAAGATTGGAATAGCTTTTTCCTGAACTTCCGATGGTGTTTCAAAACCTAAATCTTTTACAGCATCTACTAGGGACTGTTTTAGTCCCAACTCTTTAAACTTTGTCATAATATGTTACACGTTAATCGCAAATATGTATGTTGCATAGAGCGATTATCGTAATAACCTATTGAACTCCGAGCAACACATGCTATACCAGCGGCGTTATTTGAAGCGGCAAAGGTACTGCTAATTATTTAGATGGAGGATAATTTGTTAAATTACTTTATTTATCACAGAATTCCAGAGATTATGAATAGTTTTTATAAGTATTTAAGTAGGCTATTAGTTGCGCTACCGCCTTGCCTCTGTGGCTAATTCTATTCTTTAAGGTTACAGGTAGTTCTGCAAAAGTAAGATCATAGCCAATGGGTTTGAAAATAGGATCATATCCAAAGCCCAGGTTTCCAGTTTTTTTTGTGATTATTTCTCCATGAACAACACCATTAAATACCATAGAATAATCATTTAAATTTAACACAATTACGGTTTTAAAATATGCTCTTCTATCTGACGTGCCTTCTAGTGCTGCTAAGAGTTTATCTATGTTTTGATTTGCATCGTTTTGCGGACCAGCATAGCGGGCTGAATGGACACCTGGCGCACCATTTAGTGCATTTACTAACAGGCCTGTATCATCAGCAAAACAATTATATCCGTACTCTTGGGTTACATAATTTGCTTTTATTTGGGCGTTTTCTTCCAGAGTTTCACCCGTTTCTGGTATTTCCTCTTCCAATCCGATATCATTTAAAGATAGTAGATGAATATGCTTAGGAAGTAAAAGTTGTACTTCTTTCAATTTATGTTCATTATGGGTGGCAAAAACAAGCCTCATTAGAATGATATATTATCTCTTAATTGTGTTTTCGTAAGCATTCAAATTTAGTAATTTTGTTATTTAGAAATTTGTTGTCATGAAATTAAAAATACCCCCGGTTATTGTTACCTTTTTTTTTGGCTTTTGTATGTTTCTTTTGGCCAAATTTTTACCTGTAGGTTATTTTGATTTTTTTGGGCGAACATTTTTAATAGTTCTTTTTTTAATTCTGGCGGCTCTGATTGGGTTTACAGCTGTTGGCCAATTTTTGAAGGCAAAGACCACGGTAAATCCGTTGGATGTATCCCAAACAAAACACCTAGTAACCAATGGGATCTTTAAATACTCACGTAACCCAATGTATTTGGCTCTGTTATTGGTTCTCTTAGCTTGGGGGTTTTGGCTAGGTAACGCTTTTAACACTTTAACAGCCGCAAGCTTTGTTTCTTATATGAACAAGTTTCAAATACTGCCGGAAGAACAAGCATTGACTCAACGGTTTGAAAAGGAATACCAAAACTATTTGATTCAGGTTAGGCGTTGGTTTTAAAAAAATCTGAAGAAAGTTTTTGTTAAATAACATAAGCCTTTTAGCTTATATTTGAAATTATTAGCTTTTTAGCTTATATTTTAGTATATTAGCGTTTTAGCTTATAAAAAATATGACTGCAATCATTACCGGAGACATTATAAACTCTGAAAACGCAAAGGCATCTGAATGGATTCCTATTTTGAAAACCTATCTTTCTACTATTGGAGAAACTCCTACAGATTGGGAGATTTATCGTGGAGATGAGTTTCAAATTAAAACAAGCCCGTCCGAAGCATTACGCACCGCAATTCAAATCAAAACGCTTATAAAATCTATAAAAGGTTTAGATGTGCGCATAGGCATCGGCGTTGGCGATGAGACATTTAAAGGAAAAACTGTGAGTGAGTCTAATGGCACTGCATACCAAAATTCCGGAAGAATTTTTGAAACTCTAAAAGAGCAAAAGCTAAATTTGGCATTTGCATCTCACGACAAAGAATATGACCAAACTTTAAATCTTATTTTAAAGCTTGGCTTAGAGTTTATGGATAATTGGACCATAGTTTCAGCGGAGATTGTGGCACTTGCGCTACAACAGCCAAAGGCCTCACAAAAGGAAATTGCAGCACAACTCTTTATTAAACAATCTGCAGTAAGCCAAAGGCAGAAGCGCGCCAGACTGGAAATGGTTTTAGAAATATTAACTTATTATAATACAACCATTGAACATATAAAATCATGATGCTGTTTACACAATTATTCTTAGGTCACCTAATTGGTGATTTTTTATTGCAGCCCCTAAAATGGGTAATACATAAAGAAGCAAATAAAATTAGTTCCAAATATCTTTACTTTCATACTTTAATCCACTTTGGATTAATGATGCTACTAACCTGGGATGTAACTTTTTGGAAATTTGCCCTTATTATTGCTATTTCACATTATTTAATAGACTTAGGCAAACTCTATGTCAACCCGCTTTTCAAAAATAAAGCTATTCCATTTTTAATAGATCAAGTACTACATATTATGGTTCTTTATTTATGTGCATACTATGGAAATCTCTCTGAATATACGCTTACCCTAATAGAAAGAATAGATTGGCAACTTATAACCGCTATCATTTTTCTTAGTTTTCCGGCCGCTATAATAATGAATAAATTATTAGAACCAATGGCAAACCAAATTGAGTTTGATCATAAATCATTACCTAACGCAGGTAAATATATCGGTATTCTGGAACGCTTGTTTGTTTTAACTTTTATTTGTTTGGGAAGATGGGAAGCTATAGGCTTACTAATTACCGCAAAATCTGTATTCCGGTTCAACGACTTAAAGGAAACCAACAATCGAAAACTCACAGAATACATCTTAATAGGAACCTTATTAAGTTTTGGAATTGCTATTATTACAGGAATTGTTTATACCTCTATTTAGATCCGATTAATGTAAAAAATGTTTTTTTTAATTATACTTCTGGGAACTTTTTGGTGCCCAAAGCCAAACCCATTTTTTTATTCTTTTGACGGTGTTAAAATAGCGTACACCGACGAAGGAACAGGAAGGCCATTGCTCTTAATCCAAGGATTTATAAATACAGGAAGCTCATGGAATAACACAGTTTTGAAAACGGAATTACTAAATCAGGGATACCGAGTAATAATACCCGACATGCGAGGAAACGGTTTGTCAGACAAACCTCATGAAGAAATGGCATATGAGCAAAATGCCGAAGTTAAAGATATTATTGTGTTAGCTAGCCAACTGGGCTTAAAGAGATATGATGCGGTAGGTTATTCCCGTGGGAGCATAATTTTGGCAAAATTGCTAACCCAAGATAGACGGGTAAAAAAAGCTGTTCTGGGTGGAATGGGTATAGATTTTACTAATCCCAAGTGGCCAAGACGTAAAAAGTTTTCTGAGGCCTTTGCAGGAAATAGTACTCCGGAAACAGACGGGGCCGTTAACTATGCTAAATCTATTGGAGCAGATTTGTATGTTTTACACTTATTGCAGAAGCACCAGCCTGTAACAAGTTTGGCTGAATTGAAAATGATAAAAGCAAGAGTTCTAATTATTTCGGGGAAAGAAGATACAGATAATGGAAATCCTATTATGTTAAAAAAGGCTATTCCAAAAAGTAAATTTGCCCTCGTTGAAGGAAATCATAACAACGCGTCCAAAACTGCTGCATTTTCCGATATCATTCTTCGCTTTTTAAAATAAATTAAGACGTGAATTGTTAAAAAAGTAGATCTGCTTATAGAAAATCGGATCATATGCAACAGAATCAGAATACCTGTTGATTTTTAAAATGAAATACGAATAGGAGACAGAATTAATAATTACTTTTGCATCTTAAAATTTTTAATCGAAT
>CAYTDS010000202.1:0-4121 GCA_964436555.1 uncultured Flavobacteriaceae bacterium
TGGTAAATCCGGACAATAACCAGCACAGCCCTAATGAAAATCTTAAGATTGGACAAATTGCCTATGGGATTCAGACATTTTATGGGATGCTAAGTAGTGGGATGTAATAGTTTCCAATCCAAAATTGTTCACCTTTTGCCTAATTTGTTAAAGTTTCAAACCAAAATAAGGAAAGTTAATTATTGAAATAATGTCCAACAAAACTGGGCTAAAGTATTCTAAATAACACTTTAGCAATGCTTAAGAATGGCTTAGCAGCTCTGCGGCAGTACTTTGTAATTAATATGTAGCAGTGCTATGGAAATTTCCTGTAAACAAAAAACCTCCCAATCTAGCATGTCCAAAATTACCTCACCATGTTTACAAAATGTGCATAACTAATCGTCTTTATTAAAAGGAAAAAAAATAAAAACCCTTTAATTTTGAGTTTCAATCCAATGAATATGAGCGCTTCTACAGCCACAGAAAAATCTGATATTAAAGAAGTTATAAGTACTTTTCTAAAAACGTTGCAGCAAGGGGAAACAACCGCTTATGGTTTTAGACAAGGCCAATTACTTTATCTTAACGGTTGCACACAAGTATTGACCCAATCAAAAAACAAATTTGAGTTAGCTGTTGATGATGAATTCAATGATTTTAAGCTAAAAATCTCGGTTACTGATGAGATAGAAGGGGACTGTAGCTGTAAATCAAAGAACTGGTGCCACCATAAAGTCGCTGGATTGCTTCAAATTTCAGAGGTAATCGGTCGTTATGATGCTGATGGAAAACCTGAAGGAAAAGTTTATACGCGTGAAGGAATGATAGCTCGTGTAATGGAAGAACGCTACGAGAAAGCCAGAAAATCGAACTATAGAATAGCTTTTGCCAGTACAATCTTTGGAGAGCATTTATTAACAAATGAAAAAGCAAAACACTATAAACTTACTTTTCGCGATATATTATCCCAAAAAGGGTATTGCTCTTGTCCAGATTACCAAACCAACAAGTTAGGTACTTGCAAACACTTGATGTTTGCCTTTGAAAAATTTAAATCGGTAAATACCCAAAACCTATCGACTCAATATCCTTTCGTGGAAATTTTCCTAGATCCATTGAACAACTACTCCATTTCATGGTTTTATCCACACCAATTACCAGAAGATATTGAATCGCTGATAAGCACTTATTTTGGAGAAGACAATACGCTGAAGGAGGATAAAGCCAATTATTTTTTAAACTTTGTACAACTTGCCGAAAAACACAAACAGATTTTCATCCGCCCGGAAGTTTTAAATCAATTGGAAGAGAATTATACAAACAGACTGATTTCATCCATAGAGCAAAAAACCATTCCAGATTTTTCCGTATTAAAAGCATCTCTTTATCCCTATCAAAAAGAAGGGATTACTTTTGCAGTATATAAGAAAGGTGCCATCATTGCTGATGAAATGGGACTTGGAAAAACCATCCAAGCCATTGGCACTGCAATTCTGAAAAAGCAATTATTCGGATTTACAAAAGCCCTTGTGGTCTGTCCGGCATCGTTAAAGGCGCAATGGAAAAAGGAAATTGAAAAATTTTCCGATGAGAAAGCTATTGTTGTGGAAGGTCCTCCCCGAGACAGGGAAAAGATATATCGAAATGACGGCGCTTATTTTCAAATTATAAACTATGAAACTATTTTGCGGGATAGCTTGGCCATCAATGCTGCCAATTTTGATTTTATTATTCTAGACGAAGCCCAACGCATCAAAAATTTTGAAACCATTACTGCCAATGCCGTAAAATCCCTCAACAAAAAACACGCCTTGGTCATTACCGGCACGCCCATCGAAAATAAGCTTATCGATTTATATTCTATCGTAGAATTTATACATCCACAGGTATTGGCCCCTTTATGGGAGTTCTCATATCAGCATTGCTATTTCGATCATGAATCCAAAAATAAAATTACCGGGTATTATAATTTACAAGAGCTTAAAAACAGGCTGAAATGGCTACTCATTAGAAGGGAAAAACAGCAAGTTTTGGATCAAATCAACAAGGTAACCCAAATAGATGTGCCGGTTGACATGCATCCGTTACAACAAGATTACCACGCCAATGGTGCAAAAGCCATCGCTCAGATATTGGGGAAAAAATTTAAAACTCCATACGACATGCAATTGATTACAAAACATTTGCAAACTATGCGAATGGCTTGTGATTCGACCTACCTGGTGGACAAAGAAAGTAACCATTCTCCCAAGCTATTGGAAATTAAGGAAATACTTCTTGAAAAATTGGATTTAAAAAACAACAATAGAAAAATCATTATTTTCTCCGAATGGAAGCGAATGTTGCATATTATTGGAAAAATGCTTGGTGAAAATGGGTTGGGGTATGTAGAATTAAGTGGCGACGTTCCTGTAAAAAACAGAAAAAAAATCATTGAAGCCTTTGAAAACGACATTGATTGCCGGGTTTTTCTTTCTACGGAAGCAGGTGGTTCGGGATTGAACCTTCAGGTAGCGGATACCGTCATTAACTTTGAGCTACCTTGGAACCCCGCTAAAAAAAATCAGCGCATTGGAAGAATAGACCGCTTGGGACAAAAAAATAAAAATCTTACTGTGATTAACCTCATTACCCGAGATTCCATCGAAATGAAAATAGCATCGGGATTAATCATAAAACAAAACCTTTTTGATAGCGTACTTAATCATGAAAATAAAGAGGATGTGGTTGATTTCTCAGATAAGGGAAGGGCTCAATTTTTGCAACAGTTAGAAGAAATGATGGGTGATTTTGCCCAACCCTCAGAAGCTTTTGAAGACCCAACCGGTTTGGAAGAAATTATCAATACCGCTACTCCAACGCATCTCGATTATGAAAGTGATGAACGTAAAGAGCAGTTAAAAAGATTGGAAGAACTAGAGGCAACTATGAACAAAGGGCTGGAATTCCTTGCGGGAATGTTTAAAATGAGTACAGGAAAGGAACTTTTTACTTCAGAAAATAAAATGGAGGTGAATAGGGAAACAGGTGAGGTTGTTATGCGATTTAAATTGCCCATATGATGCATTCACAAATATGAAATTTGCCAATGTTCTGAATTCAATTAATTAAAATTACGTCATTTTAGATTCGGTATAAAAATTACCGGCACAGGAACACGAGATGATTTGATGATCAGAACAACATTTTAAAAATTTTATATTTAAGCTAAAACTGCCCACTGGATACGTGCTTTTGCTTTTTCAAACTTTGTGAATTGTGTTTCATCTTTTACTGGCACTGCCAATTACAAATGAAAACTTCCCAACTCAATGGTCGGGAAATTCTGAAAATGGAATTGGGAAATTCTAAGGCTTTAACACCTTATAACAAAGGTTTAGTAGCACCTTAACAGCCCATTTTAAATTAGTGTTGTAACTTGTAAAGGAACCTTAAAAATAACATATTATGGGAATAATTGATGATAAACGATTAAAACGGAAAGTAAGACAGACCAATCCAACAGGAAACACCAATATTAAAACAAATACATTCGATATTAATGAAGATACCATAAAGAAACAGCAAAAAAAGAAATAAGCTGTTAATTGCCTCCATTAGAATTCATAAAAAAACCTGCGAAACAGAATTTCGCAGGTTTTTTTAATGTGTTTTTACTAGGCAGAATTTCTACTTGCATTAATATTGCCATAAAGTGACCGGGTTACTATTTTCTCATATCGGTCCTGAAAATTAGTCCCTTTAGCTATTTTTTGCAGGGCATATTGCTGTATTGCCAGTAAAGGCAATACAATATTCTCTCTTATTTTTACGGATTCTCTGGAAACCTCTTCTTTTTCCATTAAAACTGTAGTATCAGAAATGAGCAATAGCATTTCTTTGGACAATTGATATTCTTCATATAATATTTTCCAGAAATCTCCATATTCTTTATCATCCTTCATATAACTGGTCAATTCAAAATAAGTTTTGGCAAGGGCCATCATACTATTTTGCATTAGGGTTGCAAAGTAAGGCACATTTTGGTACAAATTCTTTACTTCCTCCAATCGGCCTTGTTCTTGTAAAGTCTTAATGGCGGTTCCAATACCAAAATAACCGGGGACATTTTGCTTTAACTGACTCCAAGAACCCACAAA
>CAYTDS010000203.1:0-4120 GCA_964436555.1 uncultured Flavobacteriaceae bacterium
AAAAAATGGAAATTATGAAAGTCTCAAAAATTTTAGCAAACGCTATTTTAGTAGTCATGGTAACAGGAACTTCGTTTCTCTTTGCTCAAGAAAAAACCAAAATGGTGGGCGGTGCTGCTATGTACCCTTCCAAGGATATTGTATCCAATGCGGTTAATTCCAAAGACCACACCACCTTAGTTGCAGCTGTGCAAGCTGCAGATTTGGTGGGCACTTTACAAAGCGCAGGACCGTTCACTGTATTTGCTCCGGTAAATGCTGCCTTTGATAAACTGCCCGCAGGAACGGTGGACACTCTATTGAAGCCGGAAAACAAATCCATGCTTCAAGGTGTTTTAACCTATCATGTTTTGGCTGGCAAATACAGTGCGAATGATATCGTAGAAGCGATTAAAGCCGGAAACGGAAAAGCGACATTTACCACCGTAAACGGCGCAAAATTAACTGCTATGCTAAAAGGAAAAAAAGTACAACTGATGGATGGTACCGGTGGTATTGCTACGGTTACTATTTCAGATGTAAATCAGTCTAACGGGGTAATCCATGTAATTGATGCTGTGGTTTTAGCCGGAGTATAATTTTAATTGCGTAGCAAATTAAAAAAAGGTAACTCAATTCGAGTTACCTTTTTAATTTATAATTAGGGTATTTTTTAGACCGGAACAAATTCTCTTTGAATAACCTCTTTCATAAAGTCCATTTGATTCCATGCTTTTTGAGTAAAATCAAAAAGACTTAAGCTTCTGTCAAGATTCTGATTCTCATAGGAAACCTTGTAGTATTTATTATTTTCCAAATAATCTGTCAATGCCCGTAATCCGTGAATAAAAGGCATAAAAATAGCACCGGAGGAAAGATGTTCTAGTTCAACTTGGGTCAAAAAAGGGCCATTGTTTTGCAATCCTTTAATAAAAGCTGAAAATAGCTTTCGGTTAAATGAAATCTTAGTAAGGTCTTGTTCATCCTCTTTGGCAGGGTTTACAATTGTTCGGATTGCATCTCCAAAATCATAGTAAAAGTAGCCTTTCATAAGCGTATCCAAATCAATCAGGCACAAGGCTCTGTTGGTTTCTTTTGAAAACAGAATATTATTTAGTTTGGTATCGTTATGACAGATTCGCAGTGGTAATTCCACTTTTCTTAGATTTTGAAGTTCGTTAATTATCTTCTCTACAAAAATTAAAGCTTCTTCTGCCATCGCCGATTTTTCCGGCTTTGCACTGAGAAAAGCTTTTTTGAATTGAGTATATCGCAAGTCCAAATCATGAAACCCGGGAATGGTATCCACATAAGCATCCAGATTAGATTTACCCAATAGTTGATGAAATTTCCCTACTATCCTTCCTGCCTCAAAAGCGATATTGGGATCTGTAGTTGTATTGTAGGCAATGCTATGATTAATATAGGTCATTAACCGCCAATACCCATTATCCTTATAAAATGAATCTTTTGTTCTTGTTTTTACTAAAGATATTCTCGAATAATCGGGAGCATCTAATTGTTCCAAGGCAAGATTAATATTTTCCATTAAGCCATCAACATTGTTAAAGACTGTATCGTTGATGCGTTGAAGAATATATTTTGGATTGGTAGCATCCAAAAGCAAATAAGTGTCGTTTATATAGCCGGCGTTTATGGGAATTAATTGGTACCCTTTTTTATCTAACGTAAAGCACTCAAGTATTTGGTTTAGATATGTTTCTTCAGCAGAAGTCATATGGTTCGTCAAAAATTCCAAAGAGGAGACCTATATTCCCCATTTTTAGTCATTTGTGCTAAATCTGAAACCGCAGCTTCACGGTCACTTGCATAGGTAACCCCAAACCATTTTCCCGTAGAAGGAATAACTTTTACCACTTTTTTTCCTTTTTGTACCATTTCCTGAATAACAAAAGGAATATAGATTTCTCCTTTTTCAAGGTTTTCTCCTTTTGCTATGAAACTCTTTAAATCGTCTTCAATGGTTTTAAATAGCGAAGGTCTACAAATCCAGTAGTTCATGCTTACCAACTCTTCTCCTGTATAATCAGTTTGGGAATCGTGATCCACTACCTTATCATTATGCCATTCTAATTTGGTACGTTCTTTTACTGACAATAAAGTACCATTTTCATCTGCTGTGCATACCCCTCGGGAAACAGATCCGTGTTCCGAAAGTGTATCCTTCAACGTATATCCCACTAATGCAAAAGCTTCTTCATTTGCTGTTTCCTTTATAAATTCTGCTGCACTTTTAAAAGCGGGTTTACCGTAATAGTCGTCGGCATTCAAAACTACAAATGGGGTTTTAATAACTTTTCTCGCTGTCCATACGGCATGGGCAGTACCCCAAGGTTTTTGGCGTTCTCCGGAAAATGTAACACCTTCAGGGAGGTCTGCTAACTCTTGGGAAAGGACATCGAGTTTAATTTGTTGCGGTAACCTCGCTCTTAAATATTCTTTGGCAAAATCTACATGGTCTTTCTTTGTAATCACCACAATGTGTTCGAAACCATTCTCCAAAGCATCATAAATACTGAACTCCATTAGAAATTCTTCTCTTGGTCCAATTCCATCAAATTGTTTTAATTTTCCATAGCGGCTTCCACTACCGGCCGCCATTAAAAGTAAGGTCATGTTTATTGATTTAGATTCGGTGCAAAATTAGACAATTGTTTAGTATAATAGTATAATAGAAGCGTCAGGTCATACAAATTGATTTTTGGTCTCCATATCAGGCTAAAAAACCTAACTCTTTGGTTTTTGAGTATGAAGGCTCCTATACCATGCATAAATGAAATCAAAAAGAATTTCATATATTCGATTTTGGTACACCAAAGAAATTTAAAATTCCAATGTTCAGTTCTATTAGCCTTCAAAACACAAAACCTTTAACAAAAAAAACAACCTCATTTCTTTATTCCTTGCCTTTGATTTTATTCTTATTGATCACATCCAATCATGCTTCTTCACAAGCACAATCAGATGAAGATTACTCCCAAAAAATTACCGGTTCCGAATTACAAATTGAGATGGTAGCCATCCCGGAAGGCACTTTCTTAATGGGGAGTAGGGAAACTGAGGTGGGCAGAAAAAAAGATGAAGGCCCGGTGGCGCAAGTTCACTTAGACGGGTTTTGGATGTCTAAATACGAGATTACATGGGATTTATTTTATCTATATCTAAACCGAAAAATAGATGCGGTTGAACAAGATTCAAAAGGTACAGAGGTTTTAACGGAGGTCGATGCTGTTGCCGGTGCTACGAAACCCTATGTAGATATGAGTTTGGGAATGGGTACAGAAGGGCTTCCAGTAGTAAACATCACTCAGTTGTCCGCCTCTAAGTTCTGTGAATGGCTTTCCGCCAAAACGGGGCATTTTTACAGATTACCAACGGAAGCAGAATGGGAATATGCCTGTAGAGCGGGAACCAATACTGCCTATCATTTTGGAGATGACCCGGCACTATTAGACCAATACGCATGGTACTATGATAATAGCGATGTTACCTACCATAAAGGAGGGCTAAAAAAACCGAATCCATGGGGGCTTTTTGATATGCATGGTAATGTGGCTGAGTGGACTCTGGATCAATACAATTCAGAAGGCTATAATAGGGATGAAGCTATTTTTGATAATCCTGTTGAGCCGGCTGTAAACCGATATCCAGTGTCAGTCCGGGGCGGCTCATGGGATGATGAAGCACCTTTGTTAAGAAGTGCCTCAAGAGTACCTTCTTCTCCGGATTGGATTTTAAGAGATCCGCAATTGCCAAAAAGTCAATGGTGGAATACGGATGCCTCCTTCGTAGGCTTTAGAATTGTTCGGGCAAATCCTCCCAAGAATTCCGCAGAAATACAAAACTACTGGATTCAGGAAAGCAGAAACAAACAATAAAAACCTATATTACATTACTTAAATATTCAAACTATGCAACCAAAAAAAAACAAAGTCGATTTGCCAATCGATTTAAGCCATTCCAGAAGGAATTTTGTTAAGAGCTCCATATTGGCTTCCGGAGCCATTGTGCTCCCTAACTTTGCCGTACAAGGCATGTTTAATAGTACTACAGATAAGAAGCTGAAAATTGCCCTTGTGGGATGTGGTGGCCGAGGTACCGGTGCTGCAAGTCAGGCGCT
>CAYTDS010000204.1:0-4100 GCA_964436555.1 uncultured Flavobacteriaceae bacterium
ATCGGAAAAATTTAAAAATCAAAAGTTGCACATAATGTCTGGACCGCAGATGCTAACTAAATCAGAATTAAACTGGTAGATTTTGGAGCTAATGGGGTTTTTGATGGCGGAGGAGATGATGTGGAACATGAGATTACCATATCGAATCCGCAAAAGAATACATGGTTATCTTTAGACATTCCACTTTCAGATTTTACCGGCCTAACCACAAGAGCGAATATTGCTCAATTTATATTTGAGGGACAACCGGCAGGAAGTGCAACTATATTTGTAGATAATGTGTATTTTCAAAAATAGTTTTAATAAGCAGATGATAATCTAAAAATTAAATTGTTACAGATGAAAACTGTAAAGAATAACCTAATATATCTTTAAAAAAATGAGGTACTTAAATCTTGCATGTTTATTTCTGGTTCTGGCAATCTCCTGTAGTTCCGGAGATTCAGCACCAAACAACGCACTTGCTAATTTAGTGGTAGAGGTAACCTTAGTAGGGGCTAATGACCAAAATCCTAATGGTGATGGTTCAGGAGTGATTCAAGTAACTGCTACGGCCAGCAATGCAACCAGATACGCATTTCGTTTTGACAATGGAGCTGTTCAGGAAAGCAATTCAGGAACTATGGTATACACATTTTCTGAAGAGGGAACCAACACATATAGTGTTGTGGCTTGGGCATACTCAGAATCAGGCGAATTTATAAACGAAACGGTAAACGTAACCGTTTACAAATCGGATGTAATGTTTACCAACCTGGTTTTCTTTGACGAATTTGAAAATGAAGGAAGTCCGGATGCAGAAAAATGGCATCACCAGGTCATTCCACCAAACAATGGCAGTTGGCATAATGGGGAATTGCAGCATTATACGGACCGAACAGAAAATTCTGAAGTGAGTAGTGGAACCTTAAAAATAAAAGCCCTAAAAGAGCAATTTACTTATGGTACTTCTACAAAATCGTACACTTCTGCGCGTTTGAATTCAAAGTATGCCTTTACTTACGGGCGGGTTGAGGTACGAGCTAAACTACCCGCAAATGCAGGTACCTGGCCAGCAATCTGGACACTCGGAGCAAATTCTAATGAAGTTGGTAATTTTTTTGGTAATCAGTACGGTAGTGGTGGGTGGCCCGGTTGTGGTGAAATTGATATCATGGAGCAAACCGGATGGGATAAGAACACCATAATTTCACATTTTCACTGGGGGGATAGAAATACAGGCGAATACAAAAATGTAGGTGGTACAACCCCAATTGTGAATGCTTCCGAGGATTTTCATGTCTATTCCATGGAATGGACCAGTAGGAGTATTAAGGCATTTGTAGACGACGAATTGGTTTATGAGCTGTCCAATTCATCAGAAAAACCCTATGACCGCCCTCATTACCTGTTGTTAAACATTGCCATTGGAGGAAATTTGGGTGGATCCGTTCCCGTAGACTTTACCGAAGATGCCTTTGAAATAGATTATGTGAGAATTTATCAATAAAGTTTAAATCTGGTTGAGGTAATAAAATTTAATGAACCAAAAAAAAACCTGCCACAGTAGTGATGGGTTTTTTTGTTTGGTATTATTTGCAATACTGTCAACCTTTAAACCATTAGAGTCAATTTTTGGGCTTAGGGGTTTGTATTTTTGTGTTATAACACTTTAAAAAAATAATTATGAGTAACAATAGTAATAACGTATTAATAGGAATTTTAGCAGGTACCGCAATTGGGGCCACTCTAGGAATACTTTTTGCGCCGGATAAGGGTACCAAAACAAGACAAAAAATTGCAGACCAGGCACTTGCTACAAGAGATACATTCTTAACAGAGGCAGATCATTTTAAAGAGAAAATTGTAAATACCTTTAATACCAACAAAGACACCTTGGAGCAGAGAGTAGAATCTATTGTTTCAGATGCTAGTTACAAAGCCGAGGACTTAATAAATCTTTTGGAAAACAAATTAACTGATTTAAAGGCTAAAAACAAGAAATTGCAAAAAGGATAAAATGAATATTCTTGATTCTATTAATGATACAACCGGCAAAGCGCTGGACTTTGGAGGAAAATATTTAAATAAATCCGGGGAATATTATCAGTTAAAAATTTTCCAACAGCTTACATCCTCATTTTCTTTTTTGTGTAAACTGGTGCTTTTAGGCAGTCTCATTTTTCTTGGAATCATATTCATTACAGTTGCAGGGTCTCTTGCTTTGGGAGAATATTTGGGAAGTTTGCCTCTGGCTTGCGTAATTATAGGCGGAGGTTTGTTCTTGATTGCATTCATTATTTATTTGTTAAGAAAGCAAATTGATAGAAAAGTTATTGAAAAAATGTCGGTCACCTTTTTTGATGAAGAATGAAAAGTTATAAATCATTTCATGAGATTGACTTAGACCTTAAAAGGCTAAACTTGGAGCGTAAAATTGCTTTGGAGGAAATGAAGGGTCTAAAATATGAATTACAGGAAATAATAAAACCCTATCATTGGATTCAAACAGGATTAGGCGCCCTAAAACGAATAGGTATAATTTATTTCATTCGTAAAATTTTTAAATAGATTCTAGATTTGAAACATCTACAAACGTCCCTTGAAGGGGCGTTTTTTTGTTTACTAATTTTAGCCGTGCATTAATACCTAAATTAATTTGTGTATCTTATCTTTTCAATAGCCGTAATACTTAGATAGTATTTATATAATTGTTTCTATGGATGATTTAGAGTTGAAAGGCGCATGGAAAAAGATGACAGAGCGACTTGTAGATTGGTTAAACGACCTTATTGTTAGTTTGCCCAACATTATCATTGCTTTTTTGGTTTTTTTAATAGTTATTTTTCTATCAAAATACCTTAGTCGCTTAATGCTTCGGCTACTTAAAAATAGTAGCCTTCAAACTTCAATGAAGCACCTTATTTCTAAGTTGGTGTCTATTTTGGTAATTTTGTTTGGGATGTTTTTGGTGTTGGGAATTTTAGACTTAAGCAAAACCTTAAACACCATTTTGGCAGGTGCCGGGGTGGCGGGTTTAGCAATTGGTCTGGCTTTACAAGGTGCCTTATCCAATACCTACTCAGGAATAGTTCTCTCTTATATTGATCAGGTTAAATTTGGAGATTGGATTATTAGCAATGGCTATGAAGGAGAAGTTGTAGATATTAATCTTAGAACAGTAACGGTAAGGCAACGCGATAATAACCTCGTTTATTTACCAAACAAATTGGTCTTGGAGAACCCGATTAAGAATTTTTCATCAACACCTAATTCCCGTGTTATTGTGGAATGTGGAATAGCATATGATTCGGATCTCGAATTTGTTCAAAAACTGGTAAAGCAAACGCTCTCCCAAACATTTGCTCTTCTCAATCCGGAAGAAGAAGAAGTTGTTTTTTTATATAAAGAATTTGGTGACAGTTCTATTAATTTTGAGGTGCGTTTTTGGGTAGATTCCAAATCTGCATTTCAACTGGCTAAAGCGAAATCTGAAGCTATAATTGCAATAAAAGCTGCTTTTGACAAGAATAATATTACTATTCCATTTCCAATACGCACCTTGGATTTTCCTGAGACTTTTACGTTAGGTAAAGGAAAATAGCTGTCAAGTAGCCTAATAGACTTCCGGCATAATGCTAGAAGAAGTATTTGCCTTGTTCAGGTTGTCCCGTTCCTCAGAATTATTTAGTATTTGTTTTCAAAAGAGTTATGAATAAAATCTTTTAAAGCAATGTCCTGTTCTGTATTTAGCGAACTTGCATAAAGAATCGGACCCATGTATTATAAATTATCAAATACGGCCGATACGGCTGCTATTGAAAAACAATTTCATCGATCATTCAGACACCCTAGGCTTTATCAACCAGAAGCTGTATTCAACGGATTAAGTGAAGCTTGTCTTCCCATAATAACCATGGGTCAACCTAATCAAATTTCAAATGGTATTTGGGGCTTACTTCCACAAGGATTTAGAGAAGACTGGAACATCTTTCAGGACTTTTCCAACACCTTAAATCTAGAGGTTACCGCAATTAAAAAAAGTACATGGTACTCCGAATCTTTTGTACAAAGAAGATGCGTTGTTCTTGTTACGGGCTTTTTTACGGCGGTTCTATTCA
>CAYTDS010000205.1:0-4093 GCA_964436555.1 uncultured Flavobacteriaceae bacterium
GTAGCATACTCCTGATAAGGAATGTTTTTAGTGAAACTGGTAAATCCAAAAAAATCATCTTCCTTGTAAATTCCGGTGATGAGTTCCTTACCCTGCTCATCCAAGCTATGTGTTTTTATAACACCTTTCTGTATTAGAAACACCAAATTGGAATGATCTCCATATTTGTAAACTTGTGAACCCTGTTTAAAAAGATATTCCGGACTTGTATCATCTATATGATTTTTAAGCTCGTGAATAGAAGTTATTTCTCCATTGGAAAAGTTGCTTGCTGTTGTTTTATCTTCTGTTAAGTCCTTTAATATGGAAGCCCTTGCTAAGCGACTTTCTATAGCACCGATAAGCTCGTTTTCTTCAAAAGGTTTGGTTAAATAATCATCAGCCCCTAGCTCCATACCTTTCCGAATATCCCTACGTTCTGTTTTTGCCGAAAGAAAAATAAAGGGTATAGATTTCGTTGCTATTTCTTTTGAAAGCCGATCCAAAACACCAAATCCATCCAATTCGGGCATCATAATATCGCATAAAATAACATCTGGTAAGGACTGTAAGGCACTTGCTACCCCTTTTATGCCATTAGATGCCGTAAGTACACTATAACCGGCTAATTCCAAAAGCTCTGCCGTGTTTTCCCTTAAGACGGTATCGTCTTCTATAAGTAATACTTTTTTCATTCTTTAGAAAGTTTGGTTTTAAAAACTTACTAGTAAATACTATGAAAGAGGGAATTCTGCCATAAAAACACTCCCTTTATGCTCCACACTTCTAAAATATATAGTGCCCCCCAAATTCTCTATGTGTGCTTTGACAATATTGAGCCCTATTCCAGTACCGTTAGTTAGTAGGGCATTTTCTGCCCTAAAGTACCGTTCAAAAATGTGCTTTTGATCCTTTTCAGGAATTCCAATACCCTTATCTGTAATTTGAAATATAATTTTATCATCTACAATTGTTACTTTTAAATCGATCTCCGTATCCTCCGGAGAATATTTAATAGCATTATGCAACAGATTAGTAAGTGTTAATGCCACTATTTTCTCATCTTGATGCACTAAAACATCATCTATATTTTGAGGATATTCTATGCGTTGACCGCTTTTTAAAAGCATATTGGCATTATAAACCACATTGTTTACCATGCTACTTAAAGAGAAATCTGCCAACTGATATACCCCTTTACCCTTTTCAAGGCGTTCTAAAGATAAAAAATCATTTAAAATGGTGTTTAAATGTCGTACCCCGCCAATAATCGTATTTAAATGTTTGTTCCTTTTTTCCTGATCTTCTGTCAACACATATTTTCCCACCAACGTGGCTGAGGTAAGAATACCACTCAAAGGAGTTTTAAACTCGTGGGAAACCAAGGAGAGAAACTTTGTCTTTAAATCATTAAGTTCCCTTTCCTTTTGTAAGGCATTTGTAATTTTCTCTTCGGCTTCCACACGTAACCGTATTTCCTTTTTGAGCATAGCCACCGTATCCCTTAACTCCTTGGTTCGCAATTTAATTTTTTGCTCCAAATCCGCATTGAGCTCCAGTATTTCCTTTTCCTTTTGTTTAATGTCGGTTACGTCAATAATTAAGGCCATGACGTAATTGTGTCCATATAAAGAAAAGGGATTAAGCCCTATTTCCACGGGAAATTGTTTATTATCTTTCCGCAATCCAAAGAGATTTCGACCTAGGCCCATTCTACGTTTGTCATGCTTTTCATTATATTTCCCTATATGTCCTTGGTGCTTCTCTCTGTAGTTTTTAGGAATAAGTATTCCCAAAGGCTTTCCCAGCAATTCTTCTTGCTTATAACCGAAAAGTTCATTGGTGCGTTGGTTGGTAGCCACAATATTTTGTTGCGTGTTCACTACAAGAATACCCTCAGAAACAGCCTCTGAGAGTAAACTAAAAATATTGCTGTTTCCATCAAATACCTTCATACTTCAAAGTTAAGGGATTTAGTTTTTTAAATTGTTTTAAGATTGTTATAAAAAGTATTTGATGTTTATTTTAGTGTAAATCGGCAAAATACCATCGCCCTTTACTTTGGCATTATGGCCAATTAGTAAGTAAGTAGTATGACCTGAATCATTTGAAATACTATTTAATTCGTGTATTTTAGTGTTTAAAATAGCATCCCATTGGAATTCATAGATTATTACAAAATATTGGGGATTACAAAAGAAGCATCACAGGCCGATGTTAAAAAAGCGTACCGAAAGTTAGCTCGAAAATACCATCCGGACGTAAACCCGAACAACAAAGAAGCCGAGGCCAATTTTAAAAGGGTTAATGAGGCCAACGAGGTTTTAGGGGATATTGAAAAAAGAAAAAAGTATGACCAGTACGGTAAAGATTGGCAGCACTCAGAACAATTTGAAAAAGCGCAACGCCCAAGTGGTTCTCAGTGGAGCAGCGGGCGAACAGATGCTAATTTTGAAGGAACCGATTTTTCTGATTTTTTTGAATCTATGTTTGGTGGTGGAGCAAGGGATTTTAGCAGCCGAAGGCAGGTAAAATTCAGAGGACAAGATTTTAATGCCGAAGCACGTCTGAACCTTACAGATGCTTACAAAACGCACAAACAAACCTTTACTGTAAATGGAAAAAATATCAGGATAACCATTCCGGCCGGAATAGAGAATGGGCAAACTATAAAGATTCCCGGACACGGCGGACCGGGCTCAAATGGCGGACCTAACGGAGATCTTTTTATAACCTTCTCTATAGAAAATGACACTGCATTCAAAAGAGACGGAGACCATTTATACAGCACGGTAGCAATTGATCTTTATACCGCACTTTTGGGGGGTGAAATTACCATAGATACATTCGATGGAAAAGCAAAACTGAAAATTAAACCGGAAACTCAAAGCGGAACAACCGTTAAATTAAGAAACAAAGGATTTCCTATTTACAAAAAAGAGGGGCAATTTGGAGATTTATTCATTACTTTCTCAATAGTTATGCCCACTAATTTAAGTAAAAAAGAACAAGACCTCTTTAAAGAGCTTGCATTCTTGAGAACCCAAAAAACAAACTAATGGAAAGTGTTAAGTATGTTGCCCTAACTCATTTTTGCAACGGTCACCAAATTACACCTGAATTTATGGTACAACTTTGTGAATATGGCCTTATTGAACTGGTCCCTCTAAAAAATGAGAACTATATTCCCATTGAAGAGCTACCGAAAACGGAGAAAATCATCCGGCTATATTCAGATTTAGATATTAACCTTGAGGGCATCGCAGTTATTACTCAACTCCTAGATCAATTAGAAGAACTTAACAAAGAAATTAATCACCTTAAAAACAAGCTTTCTGTTTACCAGAAGTAAACATCTTTTAATCTTTAGAATAGTTAATCAAAACAATTACACTATGGAATATGCTAAAAACAAACGCAAACAATTTTATCAAAATCTAGGAAAACTTTTTTACTCCATTGCTATTGCAGATAAAAAAGTACATGCTACAGAAGTTAAAAAACTTAGAGAAGCAGTTGATAAACAGTGGTTGGATGTAGATAAGGTTACAGATGAATTTGGGACGGATGCTGCTTATCAAATAGAAATTGTATTTGATTGGCTACTGGAGCAGGAGGAAAAGGAAAGTGATACCTATTTTGAAGAGTTTAGCAGTTATTACAAAGAAAATACCTCTGAATTTACAGACAGTATAAAATCGCTAATTTGGAAAACTGCAGATGGTATTGCCGCATCATTTTCAGGTAAAAATAAATCTGAGTTGGTGTTATTGGCAAAACTAAAATCGCTTTTGCAATAAATCTGTTCTTTTATTATGGGTCAATGAATTATCTTTGATGTGCTATGAATTCTCTTTAAGAAAATGCACAAAAAAGAAACCAAAAACGATTTTAGCCCCATGGCGCTAGATCGTATCATTGAAATGGCATGGGAAGACAGAACTCCATTTGAAGCCATAACCTATCAATTTAATTTATCTGAAAAAGAGGTAATACAGCTTATGCGTAAAACCTTAAAAGCCTCTAGTTTTCAGCTTTGGAGAAAACGGGTAAACAGTGGGGTTAGTCAAAAGCATCTTAAGAAAAGAAATCCTGAAATAGATCGATTTAAATG
>CAYTDS010000206.1:0-1194 GCA_964436555.1 uncultured Flavobacteriaceae bacterium
TCTTTTTTTTGCAATGAAAAAAAGAACAATCATGATAAAACCCGATTTTACTCTAATGGCTCAAAATAATAGTATTATTCAAAATAATAACAGAACATATCAACAGATTCCCTTTTACAAAGGAATATAAAATAATAAAACATGAAAATAAACTGGGGAACAGGAATTGTAATCGCGTTTATCGCCTTTATTAGCTTTATCTTATTTTTTGTTGTGCGCATGAGCACGGACGACAGGGCGAATCACGATTTAGTTACAGAAGGCTATTACAAAGCCGAGCTTACCTATCAGGACGATATGGATGCGGCAGCCAATGCAGAGGCTCTTGAAGAAAAGATACAGCTCCATCGCATAGGAGAGGGAATTTTAATTCAGTTTCCTGCGGATATGACATACAATAACATTAAGGGTTTGGTGTCCCTATACAGACCTTCCAATAAACAATTGGATTTTGAAATGCCTATACAACTATCCAATTCACATTTAATTATACCGGACAAACGGTTAGTGGCTGGCCGATGGGACATACGGGTAAGTTTTACCTATGAAGGAAAGTCCTTTTTGCTAAAGAAAAGCATGACCTATAACTAAAAAAGAAACAAACAAGAAACCAGAAACAGTTAAAAAAAATGCTAGTATCTGCCATAATTTTAGGTCTTTTGGGAAGTCTGCACTGCGTTGGCATGTGCGGACCCATTGCCTTTATGTTACCGGTAGACCGCACCAATAAGTTAAAAAAGCTGGGACAGATTGCCATTTATCATTTTGGCCGATTAAGCGCGTATGCCGTTACCGGACTTCTGTTTGGACTTTTGGGAAAGGGCCTTTCCCTTTTTGGACTGCAACAGCAACTATCGATTCTTATCGGGGCTGTAATGATAGCCGTTATCTTGCTCCCTTTTGGGAAACTTAAAAAATACAATTTGTCAAAACCGGTATATCATGTTATCGCTAAAGTAAAGTCTAAATTAGGAAAGGAACTCTCCAAAAGAACGGCCGATACCTTTTTGACTATCGGCTTTCTCAATGGTTTCCTGCCTTGCGGTCTGGTATACATGGCGGTTTTGGGCGCCGTTGCGATGGGTAATCCCGGGGAAGGGGCCTTGTACATGGCTCTTTTTGGATTAGGTACCGTTCCGCTAATGACTACAGCTATTTATTTTAGCAGTCTTTTGAAAGGCGTAGCCAAACAGC
>CAYTDS010000206.1:1294-2371 GCA_964436555.1 uncultured Flavobacteriaceae bacterium
TTACACCAACCTCATCGTCTCGGGATTCCAGCTTACAGGTTTTCCCTGAGCGTAACTTTCATTGGCCAATAAAGCTGCCCCGGCAGCGCGCAAGCCGAAAGTGGCATCCTGTACCACCGTATTTTCTCCTCTTATTCCCTGAAAGAAATTGTAAAAATGATCATAGTGTCCACCTTTATAATCTTCCGGAGCCCGCCAAATTGTTTCGCCTAAATGAAGTGTAGAAGCACGGGGAACTATCTCCTTCAGCGCATATTCGGCTTTCATTTTCTGTTGATTTTCTTCCGTGTAGGCATTCATGGAATAACCACCCGGAATCATCTCGAGTTTGGAGCGACTTAGTTTTACCATGCTCGATCCCACTTCCATCACGCCCTCTGTGCCCACAAGTCGGAAACCGCCCCCATCGCCCGATCCGGCAATAAAATTGACTCGAAACGAAGCATTAAATGCGGCATGGGTTTCAGTTTTGGGATAATCATAAAACGTAAGGGTTACATCGGGCACATCCCGACCGTCTTTCCAATAGCGCAGACCGCCTGTGGATAGGGCTCTATTAGGCCCCTTGGAACTCAGGATAAAGTTTAATGTAGAAAACGCATGCACAAACAAATCGCCTGCTACGCCTGTACCATAATCCTTATAATTCCGCCATCGGAAAAACCGAACAGGGTCATAAGCGGTTTTCGGGGCATTCCCCAAAAAGGTTTCAAAATCTATGGTATTCGGATTGGCATCAGGCGGTATAGGATATTGCCAGGCACCTTCGGCAGAGTAACGATCATTATACATATCCAGCATCACCATTTCCCCTATCGCCCCTTCTTCGTAAAGTTGTTTTGCTTTTTCATTCCCCAGAGAAGCCATGGTCTGACTCCCGACCTGACAAATTTTTCCGCTTTCTTTTTGCGCTTTTATAATTTCATGACCCTCGTCAAAACGCTGAATCATGGGTTTTTCGCAATAGACCGCCTTACCGGCTTTGAGCGCATCTATTGTAATTTTTTTATGCCAATGATCCGGCGTAGCAACAATGACAGCATCAATATCCGGACGTGCTAATAGTTCCCGATAGTC
>CAYTDS010000206.1:2471-4049 GCA_964436555.1 uncultured Flavobacteriaceae bacterium
GAAGCCATTACATATGGCGCCGCCGTTAAGGCCGCAGAGCCCAACGTCGCTTTTTTTAAAAAGTTTCGGCGGGAAGCCTGATTGTTATTTTTTTGCATGGAATGTTTGATTTTAATAAAAAACCTGATGAAGATACCAATTTAAGTAGTAGCTCACAAAATTCAACCAAGAATTTATACCCCGGAAGAGTTTATAAAAAAGCACAACAAAAACCTACTAGGCAAATAAGTCCATTATGGGTTTCCCCTGCCCATCCGGGGTGGTATAAAAAGGTCTTCCTTCAATAGTGTAATTAGTTTCAGGGGGCATGCCCAAAGCATGATAAATAGACTGATGAACCTCATCAATAACCACTGTATTTTCTATGGAAGAACAGGGTCTTTCATCGGCTGTTTTCCCAAAAACCAATCCCTTTTTGACGCCTCCACCCCACATAAGTATGGAACTACCATCCGTAAAATGCCGATGCATACCATAGAATTTTTCATCTTCAATCACATCCGGTTGATCTACCTGATCTTGCACCGGTCCGCCGGGACGCCCCTCCATTATGGCGTCTCGACTAAATTCACTCGCTAAAATAACCAGGGTTCTATCCAAATGTCCGGAGGCATCCAAATCTTTAATTAATTGTGCAATTGGCTTATCAATTAATTCCTTCATCTTAGCTGCACGGGTATGTCCGTTCTCATGCGTATCCCATCCTAAAAATGGTTCATATTCGGTGGAAACACTAATAAACCGACCTCCATTCATTGCCAACCGTTTCGCCATAAGGCAACCCAAACCAAATCGCCCGGTGTTGTACAAATCGTAGACCTCTTTAGGTTCCTGAGATAAATCAAACACTTTGGCTTCCGGAGAATTCAATAACCGATACGATTGCTCCATGGACCGCATTAAGGATTCCCGTTGATAATCGCTACCACTTTCCATGACACTACTTTTATTAGCCAATTCTTTGTACAACTTGTATCGGGCTTCAAACCGTTTTAAGGACATTCCCTGTGGCGGTTTTACACTTTCCAAGCCACTGGAGGGATCGGGAATCAAAAAAGGTCCGAATTCCGTTCCCAAAAACCCGGCAGAGTGAAATGCCTTTAATTCCTCTGCCTCCCCAACGGTAAAGCGTTGTCCCATGGAGATAAAAGGGGGAATTACCGGGTTCACAGGTCCCAGCTCCTTGGCAATCCAAGCCCCAATATGGGGCGCCTGAACCGATTGAGGCGGTTCATAACAGGTGTGCCAATGGTATTGGTGGCGTGTATGTAGTATAAATCCCAGATCGGCCGATTTGTAAGAGCGAATGATAGCTCCTTTATCCATTACCCCTGCAATGGATTCCAATCCCTGAGAAAAATAGAGTCCATCCACATTGGTTGGAATCTTTGGAAAAGTGCTCAGCACCCGCTTACTCTCTACTCCTTTGGAATACGGAACATAGGTCTTTGGATCAAAAGTTTCTGTATGTGCCATTCCACCGGCCATCCAAAGCAGAATCACCGTATCGGCCTTGGCAGCTATTTCCGGCACTTTCGCACAGGAGCTTAAGAAATTAGCTAGCGGAATACTCGTGGT
>CAYTDS010000207.1:0-1774 GCA_964436555.1 uncultured Flavobacteriaceae bacterium
CTGTTTGCCGTAAAAAATCCACGGCAAACTGCTCCCCTTCCCTTCCAAATTCATTGTGCTTTCCCATCAAACATAAAAGTATGACTATCAAATTGTTGCATTTCATCGAAAATATTAGCTTTTTGTCGCTTAATTTAAACACAACAACGTAAATTCAGCCTCTGAACAACGAAAATACTGGGAATAAAATACTTTCCCAAGTAAACCTTCGTTAAATAGTAACCCCAATTACTATGAACCTACATAACGCAACTTTAGACTATGGAATATTTCATTAATTGTAATACTTCTACGTTAGCGCCTTATGCTGCTCCGTTGGATAAGCAGCGCGCTGAACATTTATACAGAAGGCTTGGCTTTAGTGCTTCTGTAGCCACTGTTAACCAGGCGGTTGGTCAATCTGCAAATGCATTGGTAGATAATTTAATTAACCAAGCAATTAATTTGCCTCCCTTGGCAGCACCGCCTTGGGCTACATGGAACAACAGCAACTACCCGGAAGATGATGATCTAAGAAACGCTTTAAGACGTGCCCAACTTGGTGAGTTTCGTGTTTCTTATGGCAATGCTCTTTTAAACAATAATCTAAGAGAACGATTAAGTTTTTTCTGGAGTAATCATTTCGTTACCGAGTATGATATTTATGAATGTAATTCTTTTTTGTATGGATACATAAATTGTTTACAGAGAAACGCTATTGGGAATTTTAGAACGTTTGTAAGCGAAATAGGACTTACCGATGCCATGCTGTTTTATTTGGATGGAGCTTACAACAATGGCAACAATCCCAATGAAAACTATTCCAGAGAATTATATGAACTTTTTACTCTTGGAGAAGGTAACGGGTATACTGAAGAGGATATTATTGAAACTTCAAGAGCACTTTCGGGCTATGTAGAAAGAGGAACTGTTGGCTGTTCTTCTGTTTCTTTTAATCCGGCAAGGTTCGATGCCGGCTCCAAAACCATTTTGGGCCAAACAGGAAATTGGGGTTATGATGATGTTATAAATATCCTTTTCCAACAAAGAGCACCGCTTATTGCGGAATTTATTTGCAGAAAACTCTATGAATTTTTTGTTCACCCGGATTCCAAAGATGCAGCAGGAAACGCCCAAACCATTATTCAAGGAATGGCTACCACCTTTATGTCTAACAATTGGGAATTAGCCCCGGTACTATCTCAACTATTTAAAAGTCAGCACTTTTTTGATGAGGAGGCTATTGGTGTGATTATAAAAAGTCCTTTTGATTTATATTATAACCTTATTAAGGAAACTGAGTTTGCCTACGATGATAGTATTGTCACTAACGTTATAGATGCCAGTTCCATGTTAGGACAAACTATGTTTAACCCCGTAGATGTTGCCGGTTGGCAGCGCAATAGGGATTGGATAAATACGAACTTTATCATTGGACGATGGCTTACTGCCGAGATTTTTCTTGAACGTTTTTTCCAGAATAATCAAGAGCAATTCAGGACATTTGCCATAGATGCGGTTGGTCCGGCAAATAGTAATACAAGCAATCCCAGAATTGTAGTACAAGCCATTGTTGATAAAATAACTCCTAAAGGACTACTGACAGAAGCCGATTTTAACAATGCCCTTTCTGCATTTACAATAGATGATGTTCCTGAAGAATATTATAGTCCGGATTTTATTCCGGGCGGTTTAAGTTATTGGATGTTAACTGTTAGCCAAGAAGTGCCCTCCCAAGTGTATCTCTTGCTGGTACATCTCTCAAGACAACCCGAATTTCAATTAAAATAAAACC
>CAYTDS010000207.1:1874-4045 GCA_964436555.1 uncultured Flavobacteriaceae bacterium
TATCTCTTGCTGGTACATCTCTCAAGACAACCCGAATTTCAATTAAAATAAAACCTACGATTATGTGCGATACCCACCACCATAACCCCGTCCAAAATAAATCCATACAGGATGAAGGACATGATTTAGAACATAAATACTGGAGTAGACGTTCCTTTTTACAAGCATTGGGAATTGCAGGTTCAGGCTCCATGATATTAGGTAGTAATTTTATCACTGCCTCAGCCCCATCGCCTTTATCAAGAGCTCTTGCCGCCGCCGATACCGATAATATTTTAATTTTGATCCGTTTATCCGGCGGAAACGACGGTTTAAGCACTGTAATTCCAATACAGCAATATGATATGTACCGCAATGCACGGCCTAATATCTATATTCCGGAAAGTAAAATATTAAAACTTACAGATGACTTTGGTGTTCCGTCATATATGAAGGCTTTAGAACCTATGTGGGGCGACGGTCAGTTTAAAGCGGTTCATGGGGTTGGTTACCAAAACCAAAGTTTATCTCATTTTACAGGATCAGATATTTTTGCCAATACCGATTTAACTACTACCGGGTTTAGCGGTTTGGACACCGGATGGATGGGAAGGCACTTTGAAAATCTTTACCCTGATTATTTGTCTGACGCTCCCGGAAGTAGACCCGATGGTCCTGCTGCCATACAAATTGGTAGTTATGGAAGTTTGGTTTTTCAAGGAGAAGAAACAAATTATGCTTTTGTTACCAACAACATAGACCAATTAGAGCAAATTGCTGAAACAGGCCTGCAATATTCTTTGGATCCAGCCTTATTTGATGATTGTATGTACGGAGACCAACTTCGTTTTTTACGGGGCGTTTCTAATGTAACAAATGAATACGCCGGTAAAATTCATGCAGCTTATGAGCGTGGGTCAAATCAAGTAGAATATCAAAATAATGGCTTTGCCAGACAAATGGCCTTATTGGCAAGATTGATTAAAGGAAACTTGGGTACCAAGGTATATATGATTTCTATGGGTGGTTTTGATACCCATGGAAACCAACCTCTGCTTCATGAACGTTTGATGACAGAGCTTTCTGTTGCGGTTAATAATTTCTATGAAGATGTAGCCTTTACACAACAGGATGAAAAAGTGTTAAGTATGACTTTCTCCGAATTTGGAAGAAGAATCTTTGAAAATGGTTCTAATGGTACCGATCATGGTAAAGCGGCACCTACATTGTTTTTTGGTTCCGGGTTAAATGGTAGTGCTTTTGTAGGCGATCACCCAACCTTAGAAGATCCTGATGGAAGAGGAAATCTGGAATATACTATGGACTTCAGGGATCTTTATGCCACAGTAATGGCAGAATGGCTTTGTATTCCTATTCCTTTAGTGGAACAACATTTACTCGGACACCCTTATTTACCGGTAAATCTGGGCTTCAATTGTAGTGGTGTAGATTTTCCGGATATCGTTTATAATGATGGCGCGCCTACTATTCCAACACAACCAAACCCTACAGAGCCTAATCCGGAACTACTAAACGCAATAGTTCATAAACCGTTTTACCCATCAAAGGATGCCCCGCATATTTATCTAGAGATGCCTTTTAGTGCTCACGTAGATATTCAATTATATAATATTCTTGGGCAAAATATGGGTACCGTTTTTAACGAAATGATGATGGAAGGTTCAAGAGAAATCAATATTAGGGACCGTATGTCCAGTAGCTTAGCTACAGGTAAGTATATTTACCGTATTCAGGTACAAGACAAAAAAATGAGCAAATCTGTGATGGTAGCATAAATTTCCCCAAATGTTTGGATAAGTCTTCAGTCTGCATTAGCTCTTGCAACTGAGGACTTTTCTTTTTGTATCCATATCTCAGAATTTCCGGAGTACAAGGCAAGATAACTCTCAAAATCTGTATTTTTGTGCCCAAATTAGCATTACATGGCTCAAAATAACCCGGATTTTAGAAAAAATACCGCAAATCCAAGTAGATATACCGTAACAGCAGCTTTACCATATACCAATGGACCTATTCATATTGGTCATTTGGCAGGCGTTTATGTTCCAGCAGATATCTACACCAGATATCTTCGGTTGACCGGGAAAGATGTGGTGTTTGTATGCGGCAGCGATGAGCACGGCGTAGCAATCTCAATGAAAGCCAAAAAAGAGAAGGTAAGCCCGCAGGAA
>CAYTDS010000208.1:0-4014 GCA_964436555.1 uncultured Flavobacteriaceae bacterium
TACCCAAAACTTCTCCCACAATACGAGCCGATTTTTTGTGGGCACTCGTAGAACGCACTCCTAATTCATGCATACCATACAATACACGACGATGTACGGGTTTTAAACCATCCCTGACATCGGGTAGTGCTCGTGACACAATGACCGACATTGAATAGTCAATGTAGGCAGATTTCATTTCATCTTCTATGTTAATCGGAATTAATTTTTCTCCTTCAGCCATTATAAAATCGTATCTAAGTATTTAATTAAAAAAGCATGCCAATATACGGAAAATGGATGCTTTTACCGTATCCATTAGGTAGTTTATTCAATAATTTATTAACATACGAAGCTCCTCAATTCGTTAATAATAATGATGTTAAATATTTTGTAAATAGGGGTTTTTTTCGTCATTTAGACCAAGTTTATCGAATATAGGTATAGTATTTGAAAGACTTAAGAATAGATTTACTATTTTTAATGTCGAAAGTCAATTTTTATGGATGATAATTTTTCACCGAGAGTAAAAGACGTAATTGCCTATAGCAAGGAAGAAGCCTTACGATTGGGACATGATTTTATAGGCACAGAGCACCTTATGCTTGGACTGCTAAGAGACGGTAACGGCAAGGCAATAAGTATTTTAGATGCCTTGGATGTTGACCTTGACCATTTGCGGAGAAAGGTTGAAATTTTAAGTCCGGCTAACCCTAATTCTGTAAATTTACAGAAGGATAAAAAGAACCTTCACCTTACAAGACAGGCAGAACGTGCACTTAAAACTACTTTTTTAGAAGCTAAGCTTTTTCAGAGTTCTTCAATTAATACAGCGCACCTACTACTTTGCATTTTAAGAAACGAAAATGATCCTACAACCAAACTTCTTCATAAACTGAAAGTAGATTACGATAATGTTAAGGAACAATTTAAGTCTATGATAACAAGCGATGATGATTATGTAGATTCTCCGTCTGCTGAATCTTTTCCAAATGATCCAGATGAAGTTAATGAGGAAAAGGAGGGTACTTTTGGGTCGGCATCCAATCAAAAAGGCAATAAGAAATCCAAAACACCTGTATTAGATAACTTTGGAAGGGATTTGACGAAACTGGCTGAAGAAAATAGATTAGATCCTGTTGTAGGCAGGGAGAAGGAAATAGAGCGGGTTTCTCAGATTTTAAGTAGAAGAAAGAAAAATAATCCTTTGTTAATTGGTGAGCCCGGTGTTGGAAAAAGTGCCATAGCTGAAGGATTAGCCTTGAGAATAATCAACAAAAAAGTTTCCCGTATATTGTACAATAAACGGGTCGTAACGCTGGACTTGGCCTCTTTAGTAGCGGGAACAAAATACCGTGGACAATTTGAAGAGCGTATGAAAGCCGTCATGAACGAGCTAGAAAAAAATGAAGATGTTATTTTATTTATAGATGAAATTCACACCATTGTAGGTGCAGGTGGTGCTACCGGAAGCTTGGATGCTTCCAATATGTTTAAACCTGCCCTTGCCAGAGGAGAAATACAATGTATTGGAGCCACAACTTTGGATGAATACAGACAGTATATAGAAAAAGATGGTGCATTGGAACGTCGTTTCCAGAAAGTCATTGTAGAACCAACTACAGTAGATGAAACCATTGAGATTCTCAAAAATATTAAGGGTAAATATGAGGATCATCACAATGTGATTTATACCGATGAAGCTATTATAGCCTGTGTTAAATTAACCAACAGGTACATGACTGATCGTTTTCTGCCTGATAAGGCTATAGATGCCCTTGACGAGTCCGGTTCCCGAGTTCATATTGTGAATATGGATGTTCCGAAACAGATTTTGGAGCTGGAAAAACAGCTAGAAGAGGTTCGTGAGCTTAAGAATAGTGTTGTAAAAAAACAACGTTATGAGGAGGCAGCTCGCTTAAGAGATGATGAAAAGCGTTTAGAAAAAGAGCTTTCTATTGCTCAGGAAAAATGGGAAGAGGATAGTAAGCTACACCGGGAAACAGTTACTGAAGACAATGTGGCAGATGTTGTTTCAATGATGAGCGGTATTCCGGTAAATAGAATAGCTCAAACAGAAAGTAATAAGTTATCTGAGCTACCTGCATTAATAAAAGGTAGTGTAATTGGACAGGATGAAGCTGTAGCTAAAGTAGCCAAAGCTATTCAGCGCAACAGAGCGGGACTAAAAGATCCAGATAAACCCATTGGCTCCTTTATCTTCTTAGGGCAAACAGGAGTTGGTAAGACACAGTTAGCTAAGGTTTTAGCTAAAGAACTATTTGATTCCGAAGATGCGCTTATTCGCATTGATATGAGTGAGTATATGGAGAAATTTGCCATCTCTAGATTAGTAGGGGCACCTCCGGGTTATGTAGGGTATGAAGAAGGTGGTCAGTTGACAGAAAAAGTGCGTCGCAAGCCCTACTCTGTAATTCTACTTGATGAAGTTGAAAAAGCACATCCGGATGTTTTTAATATGCTTTTACAGGTTTTAGATGATGGGTTTTTAACCGACAGTTTGGGAAGAAAAATAGATTTTAGAAATACTATTATCATTATGACTTCCAATATAGGGGCAAGACAACTAAAAGACTTTGGCCAAGGCGTAGGATTTGGTACGGCAGCAATGAAATCTCAAGTTGATACCCACCAGAAAACAGTAATAGAAAGTGCCTTGAAAAAAGCGTTCGCACCGGAGTTTCTAAACAGAATTGACGATGTTGTAGTATTTAACCCCCTAGAGAGAGATGATATCCACAAGATTATTGATATCGAATTAAAGAAGCTTTTTGCAAGAATTAAGGATATTGGATATGATCTTCATTTAACCCCTAAAGCTAAAGATTATATCGCAGACAAAGGGTTTGATAAGCAGTATGGCGCTCGACCTCTAAAGCGAGCAATTCAAAAATATATTGAAGATTCTTTGGCAGAAGAAATTGTTAATTCTAAATTAGAAGAAGGTGATAGTATTTACATGGATCTTGACGAAGCCAAAGAAGAGCTTACCATAGAAATAAAAAAATCTGAGAAGTCGTCTAAGGCTTAAAGATGTAAGAATATTAAGCTAAGGGAGTCGTTTAAACCGACTCCTTTTTTTTATCTAAAAATTGCTATTGTAAGAAATGAAATACCATCAATAAGCTCCTATCACCATTAAAACGATATTTAAGCGTTTAATCTATTTTTTTTCTGTTTACTTAACCTTCAACCTACTTTCGTTGTAGAGCTAAACTACATGAAATGAATATTGGGCAGACCAAAAAACCGATTATTGTCAGGGAATATAATCTGGAAATCGGAAAAGTGCAGGTTTTTGATGATTATTTGGTAACGATTTTTGACGAAGGAGCAACCTTAACCTTAGAAAGAGCTTATCAGATTATAGGAATTTCTGAAATACATTTTAGAAATAAACATTTTGGTTTTATTAGTTTTCGGACAAACTCATATGCCATTGATCCTATGATTTACAATTATCTCAAAGAACTGGATAATTTAAAGGCGTTAGCCATTGTCTCGGTCAAGGAAATAGATATGCACAATTATAAAATTGAAAAAATGTTTTATAAGAAAGCTATGAAATTTTTTATAGAGTACGACAATGCTCTGGCTTGGGTTAAAAGAAGGGTTAAAGGGAAATAATACTCCACAACTAATCACCAATTGCCTCAATATCCTGAAATAAGTCTAGGTAAGCATCTCCTAAAAAATCGGAAATCCTGCGCGCTGTTAATGCTTGATAACCAAATTTCTGAACGGCAATATCTCCTGCCCTACCATGAAGATAGACCCCAAAAATAGCAGCTTTTAGGGGTTCATATCCTTGTGCAATGAGGCCTGTAATTACACCTGTTAAAACATCACCGCTACCGGCTGTAGCCATACCCGGATTTCCAGTTGAGTTAATATACCCTTTGTTCTTAAAAATAGTCATTGAATAGGCGCCCTTAATAATCAATATGCAATTGTGCTGTAGAGAAAAGGCTTTTGCCTTTTCAAGCTTGTCAAAATCATCAGTCCACCTGCCAA
>CAYTDS010000209.1:0-3996 GCA_964436555.1 uncultured Flavobacteriaceae bacterium
CCTCCACCTACAGACACCTCTTTGAAAGATTCTTCTGACTACTTTTTAAAGATATAAATCTCATATTAATAATATTAAGTACTTTTGCAGGAGGTTGTTAAACAAAGAATCGCTTATTGTTGAAGACTAAATCCTTACTAAAAAACGTTATGGTTAACTAAAAAGAAGAAGAAATTTGAAACGTTAGCTAGTTTAAACATAAAATTGCTTTTCTAGATAAAGAATTTGGGCAGGCGACAAGAATTAAGTCGCTTGCTAAAAATTTAATTCATAACCAGATAATAGACAAAAAACTAGTGTATCTCTCATTGCGACATAGGATTTTGTCTTTCAAATTCACGAAAAAAATTAGGTTAGCTCAAAGCAACTTAAAAAATCGAAATTGATACTTACAAAACGAAATACCTTCGAAATATGGTTTATTTATGCCACAATTGAATAAAAGCATCATGAGGTGGTGGGCTATTTATGAAAAGCATGTTCAGGACGTGGTTTTAAATAATAAAGCAGACTGCCCCGAAGAAGTTTCGTATTGGCGAAATGCCGTTTTTTGTAAAATCCTTACTTACCTTACTCCCTTAAGTTTAATTGCACTTGTTCCCAGTGTTATCATGTCCTACATTAGCAGGATTTTGATAATTGGGGTAGCAGATTTATTTGCTTTTTTCATAGTAGTCGTCATAACTATAAGTCCCGGAATAAAAATTGAAACACGAAAAGCAACCTTCATTGTCATACTTTTCTGTTTGTCGGTGACGCTTCTCTATTATTTACCACTGCCAGCACCTGGACTAATATTTGCCCTTGCGGTTACCATACTTTGTTCTCTAATCTATTCTTCTAAAGCATCTTATATTTCAGCTTGGGCAAACACCCTTGTTTGTGCTTTCTTTGCATTATTTATATATTTCAATCCTGCTTCGGCAATTGCTTCTGTATATAGCTTAGGTTCATGGATTGCCATATCCTCTAATTTGATTTTATTAAGTTTTACATTTTCCAAATGTTTAGACTTGCTGCTCGCCGGTTTAAGTACCTCGCTAAAGGAAAATAAAATCTCTAAAGCAAAACTAGAAAGAGCTAATCGCCTTTATCAGTTTATAAGCCAGATTAACCAAACCATTGTTCATGTAAAAGATGCAGACACACTTTTTCGAAAATCGTGTGATATTGCCCTTGAGTTTGGTAAATACCAAATGGCTTGGATTGGTGGCTTTGATGTAATAGAAAATAAAATTGTACTCCTTAATTCCACTGGTATACCGGAAAAAGATATTAAAACATTTACCGATTTACCTTATGAAATTGATAGCCCTGAAGATTATGTCTTGCGTACAGGCACGCATTATCTCTGTAATACAAAAGAGCATACTCTTAAAATAAAAAGATGGAAGCAGTTTGTAAAAAAGCATAATATTGGATCTTTTATTGTGTTGCCAATAAAAAAATTAGGCATTACCACGGGTACATTTAACTTATATGCTACAGAAGTTGGTTATTTCGATCAGGATGATATTAGATTGCTTGAAGAAATTACAAGCGATATATCCTTTGCCCTTGACCTATTTGAAAAAGCAGACAGACATAACCAAGCGGAACTGGAATTACAAAAAAAATTCGCGGAATTAGAAGAAGTATCCAACCAGCAATCTGCCATTTTAAACACGCTACCTGCCAGCATAGCGCTACTGGACAATAAAGGAAATATCCTTAAAGTAAATGATGAATGGATACAATTTGGCAAAGAAAATGGCATGGCCGATACTTTTGAGCATATTGGTAAAAACTATATTGAAGTAGCTGAAAAATCCTTGGGTAATGGCGAAAAAGATGGTAAACGCATGGCGCTGGGATTAAAGAAACTTCTAATTGGGGCCATTACGCATTTTAGTATGGAATATGCCTGTGATGCACCTTATTCAAAACGATGGTATAAGGCGGAGGTGAGGCCCTTTAAAAGCCATAATCAAACCGGTGCTGTCGTGATGCATGGTAACATCACTGAACGTAAAAAGGCCGAAGCTGAGATGTTATTGCTTATTAATAATACCGAGGAATCTTTTATTCTGCTTAATAGCGATCTGCAAATAGTATCCTTTAATAATCAATTTAAAAATTTATATGAAAAGTATTTTGGGGTCACTGTAAACAAGGGTGATTCAATTTTAGATTATGTTCAGCCGGAAAGAAAAGAAATCGCATCTTCCATTTATAAAAAGGTATTAGCAGGGAATGTTGAAGAATCCGAAATTATAGTTCCCGGTCCAAATAATACAAACACTTACTTTTCTCTGAAGTACAGTCCGGCAAAAGATGAATCCGGAGCTATTTTTGGCGCATTTGTTACAGCTATTGACATTTCAGAAAAAAAGAAGGCAGAAGCGCAAAAAGAATTTGAACAAAGAGATAAAGAGGCGCTTATTAACAGTACCGATGATTTGATTTGGAGTATTTCCAATGATTTAAAATTAATAGCAGCCAACAATGCCTTCGTTGAAGAAATGAAAGAATTTACCGGAGTTGAAATTAAAGCGGGTGACGATTTCATGAATTTTGATTCGATTCCGGATACTTCATTAAAAGATTGGACCGGACATTATGCCAGAGCCTTCTCAGGAGAATCTTTTAAATCTGAAATTTACAATCCCAAATCAGCGGGGAATGACGAGTCTTGGCTTGAGGCAAGCTTTAGTCCCATTATTGTTAATGGACAAATCGCCGGTATTGCCTGTTATTCCAGAGATATAACCGAGCGGAAATTAGCAGAATTAGAACGCGCAAAAATAACCAGTGATTTGCTTCAGCGTAATCGTGACCTTGAACAGTTCACATTTATCATTTCTCACAACCTGCGTGCCCCTACGGCAAATATTATTGGTCTAACGGACTATTTGATGAATGAAACCGTAACCCCTGAGGAGCAAAAAGACTTTTTGCAGGGGCTTGCCTCATCTGCCTTGGGTCTGGATACAATTATAAAAGACATTAACAACATACTACAGGTAAAGCGGGAAGTCAATGAAAAAAAGGAACTCATATCATTTTCAAAATTAGTCAATGATATCCTTATCAGTTTTGGTAACCTTAATGAAAAACATCAGGCTCGTATCGAAACCGATTTTTCAGCAGTTGATGAAATCTTTTCGCTCAAAGTATACCTGCAAAGCATTTTTTACAATTTAATCAGCAACAGCGTAAAATATAGGAAGCCCGATGTACTGCCTCTTATTAAAATAAAAAGCACTAAAGAAAACGGTAAAATAATTCTTACTTTTACGGACAATGGATTGGGTATTGACCTAAAAGCAAAAGGCGATAAACTATTTGGTCTTTACGCACGCTTCCACACCCATGTAGAAGGTAAAGGTATGGGCTTGTTTATGGTTAAAACACAAGTAGAGGCCTTAGAGGGGAAAATAACTGCGGCAAGTGAAGTTGATAAAGGAACTGAATTTTCAATTGTTTTCGAAAACTAAACCAACCTAATAAATGATAAACGAAGCAAAGCGCTTTATCCTTGTTGACGATGATCCACTTACCAATTTACTCACTAAAAAAATAATAGAGAGAAATCTGGGAGAAGTAGAGGTAAAGGATTTTGATATTCCCGAATTGGCTTTGGAATACATTGAAACTGAGTTTGATAATAAGCAGTCTAATGGAAAAACAGTACTTTTTTTAGATATCAACATGCCAACCCTGACAGGATGGGAATTCCTTGCTAAATATGAAACATTCCCCACTCCAATAAAAGATCAATTCAATATCTACATCCTCTCCTCTTCCATTGACCCGGCAGACGTTCAACGTGCAAAGCTCAATCCGCTTGTAATCGATTTTATAGAAAAGCCAATTAAAATCGATTTTCTTTTAAATACGTTTTTGGCGTGATTCATCTTTTAGGGAAGTCTATGTTTGGATCCCCTCAACTTGTTCTGGATAAACTTATTCCTAAGTGTTTCACGCTGGTTTCACCCCTACCAAAAAAGAAAGGCC